>CAYZHS010000006.1:0-21540 GCA_964478295.1 uncultured Proteiniphilum sp.
TGATAAACAGAAATTTAATTCGTATTAGAGTAGTCCAGTTAGTATATTCATGGTACCAGGGTACGAATAAAGATTTACGTAAAGCCGAAAAAGAGTTATTGTTCGGTTTACAGAAATCATACGATCTTTACTATTACATGTTTCTATTAATGATAGAAGTTACTAAGATGTATGATATCAGGGTAGAAACCAAAAAGAATAAATTTCTTCCCACTGAGGAAGATATTAATCCTAATACACACTTGCTTAACAACAAGTTCATTCTTCAACTTGAAAACAACGATCAGTTAAGCAGTTATATCAACGAGCGACCAATGTCGTGGTCTGACAATGAAGCATTCGTAAAAAATCTTCTTGATGCAATTCTAGATTCAGAAACCTATTTGAACTATTCTAAAATAGATAACCCTACGTATGCTGATGATAGAGAGTTTTGGAGAAAAGTTTTCAAACAGTTTATATATGGTAACGAAGAGTTAGACGATATACTTGAAGATGAATGTATTTACTGGAATGATGATATAGAAATAGTACAATCTTTTGTGCTTAAAACTATTAAAAAGTTTTCAGCTGATCTAGGGTCCGATCAGCCCTTATTGCCAATGTTTAAGGACGAAGAAGATAAGAACTTTGCCTTAAAACTATTGCATGAAACGGTTCTTAATGAAAATAGATTTAGAGAGCTGATAGAGAATCATACTGATAAATGGGATTTTGAGCGTATTGCATTGATGGATTTGGTAATCATGCAAATAGCTTTAGCAGAGATTCTAAACTTCGATTCAATTCCAATTAGTGTTTCATTAAATGAATATATAGAGATTTCTAAATCTTATAGCACTCCAAAAAGTGGAACATTTATTAATGGAATTTTAAATGCAATTGTGCAGCATTTAAAGAAAGAAAATATTATCTTTAAAAATTAATATATCAAATTATAAAAATATACTCCTATGAATATTTTATTACAAGTACCAAGCGGCGGAGCTGGAGGAATGGGTAGCACACTTTTTATGCTTATTGCTATAATAGCAGTTTTCTATTTTTTTATGATACGTCCACAGCAAAAAAAACAAAAGGATTTACAAAAAAGTCGCGAAGCTATGTCAGTCGGCGACAAAGTTGTAACAGCAGGTGGCATACATGGCAAAATCAAGGAAGTTGGAGATACATGGTTCCTTGTTGAAGTAGCTGATGGTGTTAAAATTAAATTTGAAAAAACGTCGGTATACGCTTCTTCTAAAGATGTAACAGCTCAATAAACTTACACCCTGTTATGGATTTGAAAGCTGTATTCAGGGAATGGATGCCAAAAGTAAAGGACTATTTTTCCACTTTTCCGTGGAAAAACATGTTTTCCTTTACTTTTTTTTCTATTATGGCATTCATATTTTGGTTAATGCTTTTTTTTCAAAAAGAGAATGTTGAGGGTACATACAGGTTTGCTTTAAAGTATACCAACATACCAGAGGATGTAGTATTCAACAGCCCTTTACCTCAATATATAGATATAAGCATCTCTGATAATGGATCGGAGATATTTAAAAAAGATATTGCGAAAAAGGACTCACTTGAGATAGATGTTTCTGAAATTATTGATGGTGGAACCAGTATACTACAAGGCGAACAGTTTCGTCAACTTTTATCTACTAAGTTTGCAACTAGCACAAGAATAAGGGGTTATTATCCAATGACAATTTCTTTAGCTACGTCTAAGTTGGAGAGCAAAGAGTTAAAAGTAACATTTGATGGTGAAATAACAACAAGCAGAGCCAATCTGGTAGCTGATAGTATAGTCTTCATACCTTCCAGCGTTATGGCTTACGGATCAAAAGAATCATTAAGGGAGATTAGTTCTGCAATAACCGAATATACAATATTTAAAAATATAAACGCCACTTCACAACTGCCAATAACAATAAACCCTGTTGAAGGAGTAAAATTCTCACCTTCTAAGGTTGAAATATACATTCCGGTTGTAGAATATACCGAACAATCTTTTGAAGTTCCAATTACCGCAAAACATCTGCCTAGAAATCTTGATGTGAAGTTTTTCCCTTCAAGAGCAACGGTTTCTTTTTCTGTAACACTCGAAAAATACAGAGAGATTGTTCCGGAAGACTTCTCTATTGAACTAGACTACAGAACATTTCATGTAAATAAAAATGGCAGAGTTGATCTACAACTTACAAAAAAACCCTCTTCAGTTGTAGACCCTAAGATCTCACCCTCTACAGTTGAATTTTTGTTTGAAAACAGTTCAAGATGATTAAAATAGGAGTTACAGGAGGAATTGGTAGTGGAAAATCAGTAGTTTGTGAAATTCTTCGTCTTCACAACATACCTGTCTATGACGCAGACAAAGAGGCTAAGATACTAAACAATAGTTCATCAACAATAAGAGAGAAGCTTATTAGTCATTTCGGCAAAGATATTTACATAGACAACAAGCTAAACCGGAAACTATTTGCTGAGCTAATTTTCAATAATGAGGAAAACTTAAAAACAGCCAATTCTATAATACATCCTGAAATTGCTTTATCATTTATAAATTGGTGTCAATTACATTCAAATTCAAAAATTATTGCAATTGAATCGGCAATATTAATTGAAGCCGGATTCAAAAATTTTATAGATAAATTAATAACAATTTATACTCCTGAAAATATACGTGTGAGAAGGGTTGCCAATCGTGATAATATAAGTGAGAAAAGTATTAAAGCAAGGATGAATAATCAAATATCGGAGGAAGATAAAATAAAAATGTCAGACTTTGTAATTCTCAACGATGAGCGCCATTCACTAATATTACAAGTGTCAGAAATAATTAATAACCTCTGATAGACACACCTGCATTAGCTCTATACTAATAAATCTACTACATAGAATTACTATTTGATTATTTTGATTTTAAATGTAACTTTGCATGTAAAATATATAACACAATTTAAAAACAGATATAATATGATAGAACAATTTGGTATTAACGCCGGTAAGATATGGACAATTTTAGATGAAAAGGGTAAGCAAGAAATCAAGGAAATAAAAAAAGCCACAAAACTGACTGACAAGAACTTATACGCGGCACTGGGATGGTTAAGCAGAGAGGGCAAAATTAAAATGGTAGAAGTGGGTAAAGAGATATTCGTAACGTTAATTTAATCAAAGGCTTTAACTTTCATAATGTGATAGTTTTTTACTTCATTCTATCAAACCCCTTTCCATAAACACCAATAACATTTGCCTGAGATACGAAAGCTTCGGGATCTATACTTTTAACCAAACGGAAAATAGAGTTTGATTCGCTCCTTTTTGCCATTAGGAGAAGTACTTTTTGTTCTTTTTTAGTATACCAACCTGTACCATCAAGAACTGTACAGCCCCTGGCAAGTTGCAAATTAACCTGTGTAGCAATCTCCTCATATTCTTTTGAAACAATAAAGAACTGCACAGACTGTCTAACTCCATTTAACAACCAATCTACAGAGGTCGACATTACTGAAATAATGATTATACCAAAAACTATTGTCTCTATACTTCTAAATATTATAAATGAAGAGGATACAATAATCAAGTCGACAAACAACATCATTCGTCCAGGTGTCACATTTCTATATTTATTTATAATAAGTACAATAATATCTGTGCCACCAGTACTACTGTTTACAGACAGTACTAATCCAACTCCCGCTCCTGCAACAATTGAGCCTATAAGACCTGCCATTAATGGCTCATCTGTCATTATAGGAGTAAACGCAATATTCTCAAAAAGACCCAGAAATGTAGTCAATGAGCCAACGCCAACAATAGTTTTTATTAGAAACTCTGTACCTAACACTTTAAATGCAATAATCAAAAGGATGGTATTCATTATCAAAACCATCAAAGAAACTGGTAGACCAAATCCATAATTTAATAAAACAGCCACACCGGTAAGACCTCCAATGACAAACTGGTGCGGCATTATAAACTGAGTTACACCCAAGGCATACATAAATGTTCCTAAAAAGATTGTCAAATAATCTTTCCAATAAAACTTCTTTAGGCTAAATTTAGGGAGTTTTTCCATTAACTTATTTTGCTATAATTATCTGTACAAAATATACAATTAAATAACTACATTCACAATCTTTTTAGGTACTATAATAACTTTCTTAGGTATCTTTCCATCAAGCCATTTTTGAGAGTTCTGATGTTTTAATACAGTATCCTCTATCTCTGCGTTAGTTGCATCTGAAGGGAACTCGAGCACAAAACGAGATTTACCATTAAATGATATTGAATATGGGAAGCTGTCCTCTACAAGGTAATCTTCATTTAGCACTGGCCAATTGGCATCGCAAACTGTTGAACTGTTGCCTGCAGCATGCCATAACTCCTCCGAAATATGAGGTGCAAATGGTGCTAAACAGATAATAAACTCACTAAGAATCGACCTTTTATTACATTTCTGTGAAGTTAGTTCATTAACACATATCATGAATGCTGAAACTGAAGTATTGAATGAAAAATTCTCAATATCGTATGAAAGCTTTTTAATTAACTTGTGAAGTGTTTTAAGCTCTTCTCTTGTTGGTTCTTCATCAGATAGATCCAGTACTCCATCTTTGTAAAAAAGACTCCACACCTTTCGAAGAAAACGGTGTACACCATCTATACCATTTGTATCCCATGGTTTAGATTGCTCTAATGGACCTAAGAACATTTCATAAAGTCTTAAGGTATCTGCACCATACTTTTCTACGATATCATCTGGATTAACTACGTTATACATCGATTTAGACATCTTCTCAATTGCCCAACCGCATATATATTTTCCATTCTCTAATATAAACTCTGCTGTTTTGTATTCTGGACTCCAATTGCGGAATGCATCAATATCAAGTATATCATTATGAACAATATTAACATCAACATGTATGGGTGTTACATCATACTTATCCTTAAGGTTAAGTGACACATAACTATTTGTACCTTTAACTCTATACACAAAGTTACTTCGGCCCTGTATCATACCTTGATTTACAAGCTTTTTAAATGGCTCTTCTTCACATGATACACCAATATCGAATAGAAATTTATTCCAAAATCTGCTATACACAAGATGTCCGGTAGCATGCTCTGTTCCACCTATATATAAATCAACATTACGCCAATAGCTATTTGCTTTTTCAGATACAAGCGCTTCACTGTTGTTAGGGTCCATGTATCTTAAATAGTATGCAGAAGATCCTGCAAATCCAGGCATTGTATTCAGTTCTAGCGGATATCCATCCTGACTCTTCCAATTTTTGGCTCTTCCTAATGGTGGCTCACCAGTCTCTGTTGGAAGATACTTATCCACTTCAGGCAATTCAAGTGGCAACTCACTTTCATCCAGAGTGTAGGGCATTCCATCTTTGTAGTATACAGGAAACGGCTCACCCCAATAACGTTGCCTTGAGAATATAGCATCTCTTAACCTGTAATTTACTTTTCTGTATCCAAATCCTCTTTCTTCAATAACGTTGATTGCAGTGGGTATTGCCTCTTTTACGGTTAAACCATTAAGGAATTCTGAATTTATCATTACTCCCTCTTTTGCATCAAAACTCTCCTCTGAAACATCACAACCTTCTATAAGTGGAATAATTGGTAAAGAGAAGTGTTTTGCAAAATCGTAATCTCTGCTATCATGAGCTGGAACAGCCATTATAGCACCTGTGCCATATCCGGCAAGTACATAATCTGAAATCCAAATTGGAATTGATTCACCAGTAAAAGGGTGTATAGCGTATGAACCAGTGAAAACACCAGTTACAGTTCTATCAGCTATACGCTCTCTTTCGGTTTTCTTTTTTGTCTTTTCAATATAGTTTGAAACCTCAGCTTTTTGGCTGTCACATGTAAGCTGTTCAACCAACTCGCTTTCAGGCGCTAACACCATAAATGTAACACCAAATATTGTATCTGCACGCGTTGTAAAAATATCAAAAGAGAAATCTTCAGAGGTCTTAAAGTGCATAACAGCACCTTCACTACGACCTATCCAATTTCGTTGTGTCTCTTTTAATGATTCTGTCCAGTCAATTTTGTCTAATCCTTCCAAGAGACGCTCTGCATAAGCAGATACTCTTAGACACCACTGACGCATCTTTTTTTGCTCAACAGGATAACCACCTCTTATTGAAAGACCTTCGCTAACCTCATCATTTGCAAGAACTGTACCTAGTTGAGCGCACCAGTTTACCATAGTATCTCCCAAATAAGCTATTCGATAGTTCATAAGAACCTCCTGTTGCTCTTTATTGCTTTTTGCATTCCATTCGTCTGCAGTAAATTCAATAAATTCACCGTAAGCTATATTTAGTCCGGCATTTCCTTTATTCGAGAATATCTCAACTAATTCAGTAATTGGCCTGGCACTTTTTGCATCATTGCAATAATATGAATTGAACATTTTAATGAATGCCCATTGCGTCCATTTATAGTACTCAGGATCACAAGTGCGAACTTCACGACTCCAATCGTAAGAGAACCCAATTTTATCAAGTTGCTCTCTATATCTCTTAATATTATTCTCTGTTGTGACTGCCGGGTGCTGACCTGTTTGTATAGCATATTGCTCTGCAGGTAATCCGTATGCATCATACCCCATAGGGTGTAAAACATTAAAACCTTGCAACCGTTTGTAACGAGAAAATATATCTGATGCTATATAACCAAGTGGGTGTCCAACATGGAGACCTGCTCCGGATGGGTACGGAAACATATCGAGTACATAATACTTAGGTTTTGAAACTTCTTCGGTAACCTTATAAGTTTTATTATCAACCCAATATTTTTGCCACTGCCTTTCTAACTCTTTAAAATTATAGTCCATTCCAATACTGCTTAAAAAAACAGTGCAAAGATAGTGATTTCTTTGACAAATTGACCGAGAAATGTGATGCTAATCAATGTACATATTATCAATTACATCGGCGTATCTTTCAAGAATTATCTTTCTACGTAGTTTAAGAGTATTTGTCAACTCTCCTTTTTCAACACTGAAAGGTTCAGGCAACAGAGTGAATCTTTTAATCTTCTCGTAGTTAGTAAACTGCGATTGCAGAAGCTCTATTCGTCCGAAGATGTAATCTTGAATTTGAGTATTATTCATCAAATCCTTTATGTTTTCATATATTATGCCTTGCTCTTTGGCATACGACTCAAGTAACTTGTATTCAGGCACTATAAGTGCACTTACAAATTTTCTACTATCTCCAATTACAGCAACGTGGTCGATATATTTATCTTCACTTACACGAGTTTCAATCATTTGAGGTGCAATATATTTACCATTTGATGTTTTATAAAGATCTTTTATACGCTCGGTGAGAATTATTTCATTATTGTCTGTAAGAGCACCCGCATCGCCTGTTCTAAAAAAACCATCTTCTGTAAATACTTCTTTAGTTGCTTCGGGTTTCTTGTAATAACCCAACATAACAGTATCACCCTTTACTAAGATCTCATTATCTTTACCTATCTTCACTTCTATATCGGGCATTACTTTACCAACTGTACCTATTTTAAATCCTTTATCGGTAAAGCAACTTACTGTTGCAGTTGTTTCTGTTAATCCATATCCATAAACAATATGTACATCAATAGATTGCAGGAACTCGTTAATGTTATCAGAAAGAGGTGCTCCTGCTACTGGGAAAAAGTTACCCCTATCTATACCAACAATTCGCTTAATTAGATAATATATTGAATGCTTGTAAAGATTAAATTTTATACGATTAGCCAAAGGAGCCTTTTTACCTTCATTTACAAACTCTAAGTTATGACGTCGCCCTGTTTTTACTGCATCTTTAAACAACCATTTAATCAGACCATGTGAACTATCAATTGTTTCTTTTACACCATCATATACTTTTTCCCAAAAGCGAGGAACGTTACTCATTATAGTAGGACGAATCTCTTTTATTGTATCTCTTATCTTGGAAGGATCTCTGTTAACAGCAACAGTTACACCTTTTGTTAAACAGTAATAAGTCCATGCTTTTTCAAAAATATGAGTTAAAGGGAGAAAACACATTGATAAATCTTTCTCTGAAAGAGACGTAATTCTAATATCGTGAATTTCGTAAGCTTTAAGATAATTGGCGTGGGTCAACATAACACCTTTGGGTTCTCCTGTTGTGCCGGAAGTATAAATTATAGTTGCTAAGTCTGAACTTCTCAACTGCCTCATTCTTGCTTGCACGAGTGAAAGAGATTCTGAGTTATCTCCTGTAGCGATGAAGTCGTCGAAGTATATAGACGATTTGTCTGCTGGATTTATAACAACATTACGGTCGAATATAATTAATCTTTTAAGAACATCACTGTCTTGCTGAACCTTATATGCATTATTATATTGAAATTGCTCACCAACAAAAACAAGATTTATACTTGCATCTTCTACAATATATTTTACCTGACTTGGCGAAGAAGTTGCATACATTGGAACCATAACTGCTTTATTAGCATATGCTGCAAAATCTGCAATTAGATATTTACCCATATTTTGAGAATATATGCCTATTTTATCTTCTGGTTTGACACCCAACTCTGCCATTGCCTGGGCAATTTTCATTACTTTTTCAGAGAAGACATTCCAGGATAAATCGCACCATTTAGCACCATCATCCTGATGCTTAATAGCTATCTTATTTTTGTATTTATGAGCCTGTTTATGTATAAGCTCACCTAAATGATAGTATGACATAGTTTTAATTTTTTCTATTTCAAAAGTACACTAATTTATTATTAACATCGAACAAAAGTCGTTTTTTTTGGTTTTATAGCTATGTGATTTAATTTTCATCATAATGTTATGAACTATTTTTTCTTAATTCTTCACTTAACATTCTTAAAACTCGGCACTTAATTAACTACACTTAACGAGATTTTATTTTGAAAATTAAAACGACTAATTATCTTTGTATTGTTATGAAAAGACTTGGCTATTCAATTCTGATTACTCAAATTATGCTTTTACCATTCTTGGCGAAGGCTCAGGATTATTATGCCACAAACAATAACCCCGACACTAAAACACCAATCTCAACAATATACTTAATGCCCAATGTTTATCCGGCTGTTGTACTGGAGGGAGACACTATTGCATGTATGTGGCTTGGTGATTTTATAAAATATTCGCCTTTAACGTTCAAAAGCACAAAAGACCAGGTAGCATACTATAAACTGATTCGAGATGTTAAGAAAACTTTGCCTTACGCAAAAGAGATAGCAGGAATAATTAAAGAAACATATGAATATATGGAAACTTTTCCTAATGATAAGGCCAGGCAGCAACATCTAAATAAAATGGAGAAATACCTTACAGACAAGTATACTCCTAAGATGAAAAAACTAACTAGATCTCAGGGACAATTATTAATGAAACTAGTTGATAGAGAAACCAATTCATCATCATATCATATTATTGATGCATTTATGGGAAGTTTTAAAGCATGGTCGGCAAACCTTTTTGCAAAACTTTTTGGAAACGATCTAAAGATACGCTACAATCCTTACGGAGAAGATAGAATTACAGAAAGAGTATGTGTATTAGTTGAGCAAGGAGCAGTTTGATTTTTTTTGCTATCTTTGCACTTTTACATTCATTTTATTAGTTTATGCGAATAAATTTTCTTTCTTCCTTTCAACCCACTCTATTTCAAACATTAAAGACTTACAACAAAGAGAAATTCATGGCAGATTTAATGTCAGGATTAATCGTTGGTGTTGTAGCTCTACCTCTTGCTATTGCATTTGGAATAGCTTCTGGTGTTTCACCAGAAAAAGGTATATATACTGCAATAATTGCTGGTTTCATAATTTCATTTCTTGGAGGCAGTACTGTGCAGATTGGAGGTCCAACAGGTGCATTTATTGTAATTGTTTATGGCATAGTTGAGCAGTATAGTGTACAAGGACTGGCTATTGCAACTGTTATGGCTGGACTCATGCTGGTGTTGATGGGATTCATGAAGCTTGGCTCTATAATTAAGTTTGTGCCCTACCCTATTGTTGTTGGGTTTACTAGTGGCATTGCGCTAACGATATTTTCTACTCAGATAAAAGATTTTTTTGGGCTTAGTACACCAAAGTTACCTTCAGGATTTATTGAGAAATGGGGTATTTATTTTCAATATTTTGATTCAGTTAACTGGTGGGTTGCTTTGATTGCAATCATTAGTGTTTTAATAATAATTATTACCCCAAAAATTTCTAAAAGAGTACCAGGTTCACTTGTAGCAATAATTGTTATGACTGTTGTGGTATATTTACTAAATAAATATGGAAATATAAGTGGTATAGAAACTATTGGCGACAGGTTTAATATACAGAGTCAACTACCTGAGATCAAGCACATTCCTCTTAACTTAGAAAGCATTCGAGTTTTATTCCCTTCTGCTTTCACAATAGCTATGTTATGCGCTATCGAATCGCTTCTATCTGCAACTGTAGCAGACGGCGTTACAGGAGAAAAGCACAATTCAAATATGGAGCTTATAGCGCAAGGTGCAGCAAATATAGTTGCTCCTTTTTTCGGAGGAATACCTGCTACTGGTGCAATTGCAAGAACAATGACCAACATAAATAATGGAGGCAGGACACCTGTTGCCGGAATTATACACTCAGTTGTGTTACTATTGATTGTTCTTTTCTTAGGAGATCTTACAAAACATATCCCTATGGCATGTTTAGCAGGCATACTGGTAATAGTGGCATATAATATGAGTGAATGGAGAACATTCTTGTCTCTTTTAAAGCAATCAGCATCTACTAGAGCAATTCTATTAACTACTTTTCTACTGACTGTTATATTCGATCTTACGATAGCTATTGCTGTGGGATTGTTACTTGCTGTTTTTGCCTTTTTAAAACGCATCAATGAAAGTACAGAAATTTCGCATACTACTGGAAAATTAGACTTGAGCAACGAAAGTGAAATGCAAAGTTCAACAAAAGAAGATGAGATTTTACATCTGCCCGATTCTGTTGAAGTATATGAAATTAGAGGACCATTCTTCTTTGGTGTTGCGAATAAGTTTGATGAAAAAATGCGTATATCTGGTAAACAGCATAAAATTCGTATAATCAGAATGAGAAAGGTGCCATTTATCGACTCTACAGGCTTAAACAATCTGGAAATACTCTGCAGAAATTCCAAAAAAGAAAAAATTCAGGTCATTTTATCAGGAGTAAACAGTGAAGTGCGTGAAAAAATAGAACGATCTGAAATTCCAAACATAGTAGGGAGTGAAAACATATGTTCAAATATACATTTAGCGGTAGAACGAGCTAAAGAAATTGAAAATAAACTTAAGACTAAAAAGCGTGATGCATAGAGCCTACTAGTGGTTAACCATTGTTAATTAGCAAATATTATTGAAACAGTATGCAACGTAATTATTGTTTTTGCATCTATCATATAAATTAATAGAAAACTGCAAAGACATATTTTAACAGTATGCATAACAAACTCTTGATTATTACCACTATACTCGCATCAATATTATTTATCAATATTGGTTGTGATGATAACTCAAGGTCTCTTGGCAGTTTTGGCATTGACATTGCTACAGTTATTCCGGAAAATGATAATAACTACTCGTTAGTACTTGACAATGGAAAAAAATTATGGCCAGCTGCAACTGCAGTAAATTATACAACTTCAAGTAAAGAGCGCGTTCTATTGAATTACACTATACTTTCTGATGATAAAGATGGTTTTGATCATTATATTAAGGTTAATGATATTTGGAAATTACTTACAAAAAACATAATAGAGTTAAACACTATAAACGAAGATAGTATTGGCAATGACCCTATAAAAACAAATGCTGTGTGGGTTGGGGGCGACTATCTAAACATCTCATTCCACTTTAATTACGGAGGTAATGTACCTCACTTTATAAACCTGGTTGAAAATAAAATCTCGCCCGATTCAAACAAGGATATTTTGGAGCTAGAGTTAAGACACAACTCATTTGACAGTCAGTCTACACGTCTATATGAAGGATTTGTCTGTTTTGATTTAAAGCCTTTACAACAAAATGACACAGACTCAATTAAATTATCTGTAAAGGTTAACGAATGGAGTGAACTTTCAGATAGCAACACAAACGAAAATACTTATGATGTCATTTACAGGTATAACAGGCCTAAAAATGTCGAATCAACAGTGGATATGCCGATACCTGTTATTACATCAAATGAATACTATTAATATGAAAAAGGGGAAAAACCACAAAATAAAATAGTTCTATTTCTTATATGACTTTTTTGATTTTCCAAAAGCCGGATGACCTCTGTGAAGAGATCATCCGGTATTTTTTTATATTTGGTCGTATGGCAACTGGGTAAGTGCGTCTGAAATTTTATCTACAGCTTCTCTAATTGGTTTTTCTACAATTCCCCTCATAAAAGGATTTAGGTCAGACTTCACCATCATAACCATTTCAGTCTCATCTTCCGATTTTAATTGCAGCTGTATCTCTAAAAACACATCAAATGGCAATTTCACCGACTTAAACCTTACTAAACTATCAGGTTGTCTCTCAACGACATGAAAAGTAACATTTCCTATAGTATCAACTCTAAACGAAACACTATCTTTATCAAATACAAAATCCTTTATCTTGTCTTCAGGAATATACTCCTTTACTAGATCAAGATTGCGTAAATCAGATAGAGCCCTGAATATATCACGATCGGTATGGTTAATTGTCTTAACGTCACTACTGAATTCTATCATATTTCTATTTTTTTAATGGTTGCCCCCAACTTTCGGGACTTTTACGCCAGTCTTGTAATGTATTTAATTCTGATTCATCAATATAGTCTGTAGCAAGTGCTTCCTCTAATATTGCTTCATAATTAGACAAAGCTGTTAGCTCAACTTTAGCATCATGCATGCTTTTTTTAGAATGTTCAAAACCATATGTAAAAATTGCCAGCATTCCCAACACTTCAGAACCGTTATTTCTGATTGCTTCTACAGCTTTTAAGCTACTACCTCCTGTAGATACTAAATCTTCTATTACAACAACCTTCTGTTTTGGCTTTAAATCACCTTCAATCATATTTTCCAGTCCATGATCTTTTGGTGTAGAACGTATATACACAAATGGAAGATCCAGAAGATCGGCTACCAGTGCTCCAGGGGCAATTGCACCTGTAGCAACTCCTGCTATCGCATCAGTTTGAGGATATTTTTCTAAAATAATTCGGGCAAACTCTACTTTTAGAAAGTTACGTATCGAAGGATATGACATAAGCTTACGATTATCGCAATATATTGGCGATTTCCAACCTGAAGCCCAAGTGAAAGGGTTTGAAGGTTGCAATTTTATAGCTTTTACTTTTAATAGTTTTTCCGCAGTTAGTTTTTGTACTGTTTTCATTTTTTAATTGAATTAATCAATGGAATGGATACAAAAATAGTTATTTTTTTATAGAACCTCACCAATTGCAGCAATACTTATTTTAAGATTGTGGCATTTTTGCAGTGCAATACCACATGCTTCTATTGTTGAGCCGGTAGTTATCACATCATCAACAAGTAAAATATGTTTATTATCAAAAAGGTTGCTATCCTTAACATCAAATATTCCTTTCACATTGTCCCACCGCTCTGTTTTAGTACGCTTTGTTTGTGTTGGATTGTAAACCACCCTTATCAGATTATTTATTACAACTGGAATATCCGTGACTTCTGATAATCCATGCGCAATAACTTCAGCCTGATTATACCCTCTTTGCCTCTTCTTTTTGGGGTGTAACGGCACCGGCACAACAAGGTCTAATTCTTTTATAAACTCGCTATTTAATAGATCTTTCCCAAATATCTTTCCTAACAGTAATCCAATATCTTTCCTATTATTATACTTGAGTTGATGAATCATAGGAGACAAAACACCTCCTTTTGCAAAATATGAAAATGTTGCAATTCTTTCAAACGGCATTCTACCTGCCATTAGAACTTCTGCAGAATTGTTTTCATTTCTGAAATTATTAGTTCTAGGTATTTTAAATAAACAAATAAGACATATCCCCGACTCACCTTCAATTAATTCTGCACCACACACAACACAAACATCAGGTAGAAAAAGTCTTATAAAACTGTTTACCAAATCATTAAAACCCATTTCAATATTGTATTGTTATTCTATTTCTCTATCTTTCAGTTTCAACTTTTCTACGCAAGTTACTATCTCACTCAATTCAAAACCTTTACCAAGTGCATACCTTATTAATTTACCTTTCTTCTCATAATCTGAGTCCCCTTTAATATATTTCCATTTTTTAGTGAGTATATTTTCTAGTGATCTATTCAGCTCTGCACCAGAATATTCAGAAAAAACCTTTTCTATTAGATTTTGCGGTAATTGTTTTTGCCTTAAATGTAGTTCAATTTTTTTTACTCCCCATCCGTTTAAACGTAACTTATCATCAATATAGCCTCTTACAAACCTCACTTCATTGATAAAATTTTTATTCTTAAGCCTTTCAATTATTTTATCCGACTGGTCGTCGGTAAAACCCATCTTAAAAAGCTTTTGCAAGATATCAAAGGGCGAATATTCCTTTCTGGAACATATTCTAGCCATTTTAGAGAATGCCTGATCTTCAGTAATAATATCACCTTTTTTACTCATAGTCTTATAAGATTAATAATTGGAATAGAGAATAAACGGTTACACTTTCCGAAATTCAGCTTTGAGCATCCTAAGCTTCCCTGAAATATCTTTTCTTACTTCAATATTGATGTAACCTTTCTTTTTCAACATTTCAACTAACTCATTGACGTATGCTGAATTTATTTCGAAGAAAAGCTTACCATTATCCTTTAAAAGCATTTGCGCTATAACTGCAATCCTTCTGTAAAAAAGTAATGGATCATCGTCGGGAACAAAAAGAGCAATATGAGGTTCATATTTGAGAACATTATCCTCCATAGTGCTCTTTTCCCTTTCTGTTACATAAGGCGGATTACTAACAATAACATCAAACTCTATCTCAGAATTTCTGAATTGAATAATATCCTTATCAGACAATACATCAATGTTTGAAGTTTGAATATTTACACCATTTATGGCCGCATTATTTGAAGCCACCTCTAGAGCAGATTTTGAAATATCCCATGCATATACATCTGCACCTTTAATTTTTTTTGCTATTGTAACCGCTATGCATCCACTTCCAGTGCCAATATCAAGAACAGAACTTTTATCTTTAAGGTTTTCAGAAATTATCCATTCTACCAACTCCTCTGTTTCTGGTCTTGGTATAAGTACATCTGGAGTAAGTTGAAATATCAATCCATAAAACTCGTATTTTCCCAGTATGTATTGTATTGGCTCACTATTTTTTAGTCGTTCAACAATATCTTCGGCCTTAAGCAACTCTGAGTCGGATAAATTATTAATTTTGTGAGACACCTCTTCCAGGATGATACGAATAAGAAATGAAATTTCAGATTGTGTGTATAAACCACTTAATTGCTGTTGAGTATTTTTGGTAAATTGTTGTAAGCTATTTCTCATTCAATTCAAATTTAACTATAACATATCAACCACTTAAAATGCTTGACAGAACAAAGATAAACAAAATGAAACAAAACATGATATTTATGCGTCGTTGCCTTCAGCTGGCACGCAAAAGCGAGGGATTTACCAAGTCCAACCCAATGGTAGGAGCAGTTATAGTGTATGACAACAAGATAATAGGCGAAGGTTACCACAGACAATTTGGAGAAAGTCATGCTGAGGTAAATGCAATTAACTCAGTTAAAGATAAATCTCTGCTACCTAAATCAACTCTTTATGTTTCTCTCGAACCCTGTGCGCATCATGGTAAAACCCCACCATGTGCAGAGTTGATTATCTCTAAAAGAATACCACGTGTTGTAGTTGCAGTTAGAGATCCTAATCCAAAAGTTTCGGGAAAGGGTGTAAAGCTGATGCAAGATGCAGGTATTGAAGTAATAGAAAGCATATTAGAAGAGGAGGCCCAAGATCTCAACAAAGTTTTCTTTGTAAATCAACTCTCCTCCCGTCCTTATATAATTTTAAAATGGGCCCAGAGCAAAGATGGATTCATTGACCTCCACAGAACCCCTTCAGAAAACAAAAAACCCACAATAATTTCCAATAAGTTCACCCATACTATTGTTCATAAATTCAGAACGGGTGTTCAAGGCATATTAGTAGGAACTAATACTGCTTTACTCGATAATCCTCAACTTACTTCCAGGAAATGGTTTGGCGATAACCCAACTAGAATTGTAATTGATAAAAAAAATATACTCCCACGAGATTATGCAATATTTGATGGCACAGCTCCAACTATTATTTTTACAGAAAAACATCCTGAAAAATCAGAAGTGACTAAAAATGTAAAATTCATCGAAATCAACTTCTCAGGTGATTCAAATAGAGAAATCCTAAAACATTTGTACAGAGAAAAAATTTATTCTCTATTGGTTGAAGGCGGAAGCCGTTTACTAACATCTTTTATACAAGAAAAGCTTTGGGATGAAGCCTTTATTGAAGTAGCCGATTTAATGCTAAAATCGGGGGTAAAAGCACCTGAGATTCATGGGCAAGAGATTGAGATAAATAAATACTTAAACTCATCTCAGTTGCATTTAAAGAGTAAAATAACTCGAAATATTCTTTAAATATTCATTTTAATATGGTTAAAGAGAAAAATCTTCATACTTTTGCATTACTTAAATGTTGAGTACAATATTATTGAAACAAATGGAATCTAAATTTCTCCTCTGGACATTGGCAATTATCATGAATATGTTACTACTTTCGTCGTGCCTAAACTCTTCTGAAGTAGGGGATATTGAATATTCAACCGATGCACAGATATATTCATTCTCAATTTCCTCTAGAGCAGACACAAACAGTGTTCTTAATAGCACAGCATTCACTATTGATCAAGTAAATGGAGTTATTTTCAATAAAAAACCATTACCTTATCAATTCCATGTAGATAGTGTAACTATAAGTCTAAGAGGCTCAAATGTATATTCTTCATTCTACAATGTACTATTAAGTGTAAGCGGTTCTGAAGATTTGGTTTGGTCTCAATCCGATTCGATAGATATTAATAATTTATACAGAATCACTACTACTGCACCTGACGGAGAAACAACAAAAAAATATGACTTCCGAATTAATGTATACGACAAAGATCCCTATATTATGTCTTGGGATAAAATATCAGATGGTTATATCTCACAAACAGTATCGGGACAAAAAACTGTATTATACAAAAACAGATTTATCACATATTTTATTCTCGACGAAAGCATAAATGCAACATCTACTTCTGTAGAAGATGGAGTAAACTGGACTAACGCTTCTCTAAGTGGACTCCCACCTAATGTTTTACTATCTTCACTAGCCCTGTCTGAAAATGCTCTTTACATAATTGATGACTCTAACAAAGTATATAATTCTAATGATGGGTTTTCCTGGACACAAATAACATCAGACTACCCGGTCATTGCAAGCTTTGGTATACTGCCTTCAGACAATAATGGTAAACACTTGGTTATAGTTGATGACAATGGAACTTATAAATTTGCTAAAACAGTAGATTTCTCTAGTTTTCAAATCATGGACATGGGTTCAAAAACAGATATCAGCGAGTTCCCTGTCAGAGACTTCACTTCTTTAAGCATTAATAGTTCATCATCATACACTATTAAATATATAATAATTGCAGGTGGCTATAAAGCTGATAATACAGTAAATAATGATGTTTGGATTTTACAAGAAAAAGACGGCAAGATAGTGGACTTGAAATCAAAGAAAACCGGCACAGCATCTCTTGTTGGTAGTACAATCTTTTTCTACGATAACAAAACTTATTTATTGACCAACTCTTCTGGAAAAAACAGTCTGTTATACTCAGATAATTTCGGACTGGAATGGAACTCAGCAGGTGATAATCAATCACTTCCAACAGAGATGGACTATAGGATCAAACCATCGGTAATTACCGATAATAAAAACTATATTTGGATATTCGGTGGAGTATCTGAAACCCAGACCCAAATTAATGATGTATGGAGAGGGATGCTTAATAAATTTGCACAGGATTAAAAGATTAATCACTCTGCTAATAACGATTTCACTGACGCTCATCTTTTCTGAGAAAGTTTACTCTCAAGAGTATAAATACGAGATTGGAAGTGCTGCAGGAATTTCGTCGTATATGGGTGATATTAATAAAACAAATCCATTCTTAAATTCTGGAGTTAATTTTGGCACTTTTTTCAGGTACAATATGACCTTCAACTGGGCAATTAAATTAAATCTTTTAGCAGGTAATGTATCGGGAAATAGCGCTGATTCGGGTAATGAATACCCTTTTAATAAAGAGGTTAGTTTCAGTCGCAATTTTGCAGATTTAGGAGCACAGATAGAGTTTAATTTTTTACCTTATAGCGATAAATATGAGTATGTGGGTACAAAACCTTACACACCTTATATTTTTGCAGGTACAGGCGTAACCTATGCCGACGGTAACAATAGTTTTACAGGACTTAACTTACCTTTTGGGATTGGTTTTAAATATAAATTAAAAAACAAGTTGAATATAGGATTCGAATACTCTCTTCGCAAACTCTTCAAAGATGATTTTGATGTATTGAACATTAAGTCAGATTTAAGTTTAGATAGTCCCTACGGAGTCAAAAGCAGTTTGCTGAAGAACAAAGATTGGTATTCACTTACTATTATTTTCATTACATGGGAGTTTAGCCCTCGGATAGATCCTTGTCATGGAATATAACAATTTAGTAGTTTAAAATATGTCGTTATTTGACAATATAGATTATAATCATCTTCCTGAGCATGTAGCCATTATAATGGATGGCAATGGTCGATGGGCCACAAACAAAGGGCTTGAGAGAGGTGAAGGCCATAGAGAAGGCATAAGGGCAATAAGCAGGGCAGTTGAGGCTGCTTCTAAAATGTCAATTAAATATCTTACTCTTTACGCTTTTTCAACAGAAAACTGGAATAGACCAATAGAAGAGGTTAATGGACTCATGGACCTTATGGTTTATGCCATAAGCGAAGAGACTGAGAATTTGAAGAAAAACGGCGTTAAAATCGTCTGCATTGGCGACATGGAACGACTGCCTGATTATACAAAAGAGGCAATTAAAGAGTGTATAAGCCAAACTAGAGAGGGGAATCGACTGACATTAATAATCGCTTTAAGCTACTCATCAAAATGGGAACTAACCGAAGCTACAAGAAAAATTGCAGATGAAGTTGCAAAAGGAGATTTAAAAATTGACGATATAAGCGAAGAAACCATAAATATGCATCTTACAACCCGTTATATTCCAGATCCCGATTTATTGATAAGAACAGGGGGTGAACAACGTATTAGTAACTTTCTATTATGGCAATGTGCTTATTCCGAATTTTACTTTACAGATGTTTACTGGCCGGAATTCGGAGAAAAAGATTTTTGCGAAGCTATTATCGATTTTCAAGGAAGAGAAAGAAGATATGGCAAAATTAGTGAACAGATAGAATATAAAGGAAAAGTAAGCGAAAAGAAATAATATAATGTTGAAGAGAATAATAAATTTACTTCTATTACTCACATTGCTTTCACAAAACTATTTATTGGCACAAACCAATAATGCAACAACTGTTACTGAAAGTGGTGATCTAAATGTGAATTATACTGCACCTCCTAAAAAGTATTATATTGCAGATATAACTGTAACCGGTGTAGAAGAGACAATGTATGCAGGTCAGGAGTTTGTGCTAATTAATTTTGCCGGGTTAGCTAAAGGACAAGAAATTCAGATACCCGGAGAAGACATTACAAATGCACTTAAAAGATTTTGGCGCCAGGGTCTCTTTTCTGATGTAAAGATTCTGCAGAATAAGATTGAAGGAGATAGCGTTTGGCTCGAGATTAAGCTAACCGACCGTCCCCGTGTTACTGATATTAAATATACCGGGTTCAAGAAGAGTGAACAGGATGATGTAGAAGAAAAAATAGGATTTGTAAAAGGAATTCAAATAACCCCTCCACAAATCGACAGAGCAGAAGTATTTATTAAAGACTACTTCGACGACAAAGGCTTTGGTGATGCAGAAGTAAGACTCTTGCAACACCCCGATACAACTGGTAGAAATCAGATTATACTTGAAATAATAGTTGACAAGAAGGAAAAACTTAAAGTCAATAACATAAAAATTGTAGGAAATGAAGCTCTCACCGACAGGACATTAAAGAGGGCAATGAAAAAGACAAACGAAAAAGGTAAACTTTTGAATATCTTCCGTGCTAAAAAGTTTGTAGATGAACTTTATCAGGAAGATAAGAAAAATTTATTAAGCAAGTATCACGAAGAGGGTTATAGAGATGCAGAAATATTGAGAGACACAGTGTACAAATTTGATGATAAAACTGTAAATGTCGAGATTGAACTTGAAGAAGGACCCCTTTATCACATACGTACCATAAACTGGGTAGGAAACACTCAGTATCCATCCGGACAACTTTCTCAGCTGCTTAACATGGCGTCTGGTGATGTTTACAACCAGAAAAAACTAGAAGAAAGGCTAGTTGTGGATGAAGATGCTGTGGTTAACCTTTACCAAAATAATGGATATCTTTTCTCAAATATTGACCCAATTGAGATAAACATAGAAAACGATTCGATTGACCTTGAACTAAGAGTTGTTGAAGGACCTAAGGCAACTATTAAAAGAGTTATTATACAAGGTAACGACAGACTATATGAAGATGTTATCAGAAGAGAGTTAAGAACAAAGCCAGGTGCTGTTTTTAGCAAAGACGACTTACTACGCTCTGTTAGAGAAATTGCTCAAACCGGGCACTTCGATCCTGAAGCTCTTTCAGCAGATATTTCGGGTGGAATAAACCCTAATCCTGAAGATGGAACAGTAGATATTACATATCCTCTCACATCAAAAGGTAACGACCAAATTGAATTCTCCGCAGGATGGGGTGTAACAGGTTTAGTAGGTAAATTAAGTTTACGATTGAACAACTTTTCTCTCCGAAATATGCTTAACCCTGAAATGCATAGAGGTATAATTCCACAAGGAGATGGCCAAACACTTGTATTGAGTGCTCAAACAAATGGAAGATACTATCAGTCATATCAGTTTCAATTTGTTGAACCATGGTTTGGAGGTAAAAGACCTAACCACTTCTCAATGAACGTTTATTATTCAAGATATACAGGTCTAAACACCGATTATTACCAGCAAAACACTAACCCTTATATGTACGGATACGGTGGATATCCAGGTTATGGTTATGGTGGATACGGCGGTTATCCCGGTGGATACGGTGGATACGGTGGATATGGTGGCTACGGAGGCTACGGAGGAGGGTATGGCATGCAGGATCTTGCAGAATATGCAGCCGACCCCGATCAGGTCTTTAATATATTCGGAGCATCATTAGGTTATGGAAAAAGACTCGAATGGCCTG
>CAYZHS010000007.1:0-10540 GCA_964478295.1 uncultured Proteiniphilum sp.
TAAATATCATATCCGCCAAGAGATTCGTGACCTGTTGAAGCAAAGTAGATAGTAAGTCCATCGCTCATAACAAATGGATAGGCCTGATTACCTTCGTCGTTAATAGAAAAAGGAAGCTGTTTTTCATTGCCAAAACTATCTAGCAACTTTTCCATAGTAAACAAATTGATATTAGTATCTCCTGAAGAATAATATATTTTGTCTTTTCTTTCGTTGATGTATAGAGTTTTATCGTTAAGTTGCTGCTCTTTGAAAAACTCATTGATTTTCATTACAGTTCCCGAAGTTTTGCTCAAGTTGTAAGCTTCAAGAAACATATTCTTTGGAAGTACCAGGCTATCTATAATTTGAATATCTTCGGTACGATTAACTGTACGCTGTATCTTAGTTGAGTAGTCACGCGCCAGTTCCAAACGTTCAAGTGCTTCTTTATTTCTGCGATTGGCACGTTGATATTTCTCAAATTCTTTCTCTGCCTCTTCAAATCTATACAGTTTTACATACAATTCACCTAATGAGAGATACGATTCAGGTATTTTCTTCTCAGAAGCAAACTTAAGGTATTGCTCAGCCTCAGTGAGGCGCCCTGTTTTATAGAGACTTACTCCCAACCACTGGTTAAGAGGTGCATCATTAGGGTTAATTTGATATTCTGCCCTGAATATAGGTAAAGCCTCAGCATACTTTCCCTGAAGATACCATTCTCTTGCATCATCTAGTGTTTGTGCCAGCAACGATTGCTGGAGAACTCCCAATAGTATTACAAAAAATATATATTTCAATTTCATGTTGCTATTTTTCTGATTTCAAAGATAAGAAAAAATCTAAGCATAAGTAAATATTATCTTTATTATGAAATTATCATAAACTTATTTAATTGTTTTTTCACCCGTGCCATCTCCGTACCATCTCCTTATCATCCTCGTTAATATACAGAGTTGATAGGGAGTTTATAGGGAGTAGGTGTGGACTAAGTAGTATCAATTATGAGTTGTACATCATTTAAAACCCAACTATATTTTATTATTAAGAAGATTCTTTTTTGTTTCAAATAAATCAGTTTCATACTTTTCTTATCTTTGTATTCTAAAACATCCAATTAAGTATTATGCACGAAAAAATAATTATCCTCGATTTCGGATCTCAGACTACACAACTCATTGGTAGACGCGTTAGAGACTTAAGTATCTATTGTGAGATAGTACCATATAATAAATTTCCATTTGGAGATGAAACCGTTAAAGGTGTAATTTTATCTGGCAGTCCCTTCTCTGTAAATGATGAAAATGCTTTCAAGACAGATTTAACCAATATAAGAGGAAGATATCCGGTATTGGGCATTTGTTACGGAGCCCAGTTAATGGTAAACCTTGCGGGTGGAGAAGTATCACAGCCTGATAGCAGAGAGTATGGTCGTGCACATCTGAATATTAAAGATAAAACCGACAAGCTTTTCGGAAATCTTAAACAAAATAGCGAAGTGTGG
The DNA here is from genome assembly GCA_964478295.1 of uncultured Proteiniphilum sp. GTDB lineage: Bacteria > Bacteroidota > Bacteroidia > Bacteroidales > Dysgonomonadaceae > Proteiniphilum. The sequence continues at coordinate 1,487 of CAYZHS010000007.1, forward strand.
ATGTCGCACGGCGATACTATAGTAAATGTTCCGGATAATTTTACTTTAGTAGCTTCAACAGAAGATGTTGAATGGGCTGCCTATAATATTAAAGGCGAAAGTACATGGGGCGTACAGTTTCACCCCGAGGTGTTTCATACTGAACAGGGTAACGAGTTGATAGACAATTTCCTTACTATATGTGGAATGAAGAGGGACTGGACACCGGCCTCTTTTATCGAATCTACTGTAAAAGAGTTGAAATCGGAGCTGGGTAACGATAAGGTAATTTTGGCATTGTCGGGAGGAGTAGACTCTTCGGTAACGGCGGTATTGCTGAATAAAGCTATCGGAGAAAATCTCAGTTGTGTGTTTGTAGATCATGGACTATTAAGAAAAAATGAGTTCGAAAATGTATTGAGAGATTATGAACATCTCGGACTACATGTTATTGGTGTTGATGCAAAGGATTATTTCTATGGTCAACTCGATGGAGTAACAGATCCAGAGGAGAAAAGAAAGATTATTGGCAAAGGATTTATTGATGTTTTTGAAGCAGAAGCAAAAAAACTTAATGATATTAAATGGTTGGCACAGGGTACAATTTATCCCGATATTATTGAATCACTATCAATTACAGGAGTTACCATAAAAAGTCACCACAACGTTGGTGGATTGCCCGAAAAAATGAATCTTAAGCTTTGTGAACCACTTAAACTTCTTTTTAAGGATGAGGTTCGTAAGATTGGTTTGGAACTGGGAATGCAGCCAAATTTAATACACAGACACCCATTCCCTGGGCCTGGACTTGGTATTCGTATTCTTGGAGCTATCACTCCCGAAAAAGTTCGTATTGTTCAAGAGGCAGATGATATCTATATATCAGAGTTGCGTGCAGCAGGTTTATACAACGATGTATGGCAGGCAGGCGCAATTTTACTTCCAGTTCAGTCGGTAGGGGTGATGGGCGACGAGCGTACTTACGAAAATACTATCGCACTTCGGGCAGTAACATCAAAAGATGCAATGACAGCCGATTGGGCTCGTTTGCCCTATGAGTTTCTTGCTAAAGTGTCTAATGAAATAATTAATAAAGTACAGGGTGTAAACCGGGTAGTTTATGATGTATCATCAAAACCACCTGCAACAATAGAGTGGGAGTAGATATTACGACTTTACCAGCTCAGGGTAAGCAATTCTGGTATGGTAAATTGTCATCAGTTTATCTACAAACACATTCTTTACTGTTTGAATATCTCTGAAAGTAATAGGAGCTGATTTGAAATATCCTTCATTCAGTTGAGAATCTATTATTTTATCTACAAGCTCACGAATAGTCTCTTCGTTATATAAGGGGAGACTACGTGATGCTGCTTCAACCGCATCGGCCATCATCATGATAGCACCCTCTTTTGTGAAAGGATTTGGACCTGGATAACGGAAGTTGGCTTCATTGGCCTCTTTTCCCGGATTTGCGTTTCTCCAGGAGTTGTAGAAATATTTAGGCATACTTGTGCCATGGTGGGTTTCTATAAAATCAATAATTTGTTGAGGCAGATTGTGTTTCTGAGCAATCTTCACTCCATCCTTCACATGATTAATAATAATTCTGGCACTCTCTTCAAAGGGCAGGCCCGCATGTGGATTCATTCCGGGTGCTTGATTCTCTGTAAAAAATGCAGGATTCATCATTTTTCCTACGTCGTGATACAGAGCTCCTGTTCTAAGTAGTGATGCGTTGGCTCCTATCTTAATAGCAGCTGCCATTGCCAGATTTGATACCTGCAATGAGTGCTGGAACGTTCCTGGTGTTTTCTCCGACAACTCCTTAAGTAAAGGCTTGTTTATATTAGATAACTCTACAAGTGTTACACCCGAAATGAAACCGAACGATTTCTCTACAAGGTATATAAGTGTGTATGAGAATAGAATAAGTATAAAGTTGATAAGGAAGTAGATTAACATAACCCAGTTGGCTTCGGTAACATTGCCTTCCTGATACATTACCAATCCCAAATATACCAGTGTATATGTAAAAAGTATGAAAAATGAACTTCTTATTAATTGAGAACGCTCAGATAGTTCTTTAAGCATGAAGATAGATACCATGGTTGCAGATATCTGCAGAACAATAAATTCAAAAGGGAACTGAACCATCAGAGAGCTAAGTATAATGGTTATAAGACTGGCGAAAAGAGCAGTTCGGGAGTCGATAAATGTTCTTATCAGAATTGTAACTATTGTGAATGGAATTATATATACATTAAATAAATCAAGACGGACGGTAAGAGCCGTAAGTCCCACAAACAAAACAATCAACAGTAGCATGAAAATTACATGCATCCTGTTTCTATATTCATTTGGCCTGAAATATAGAAGATACATATAAAATGAAGAGAACATAAATAAAATCAGAACAAACTGACCTATCAACTTCCATGTACTTTTATATGCACCACCACTTCGTTCTTCCGAAACTTGCTTTAGAGATGAAAGAATGTTGTAAGTGCGTGAGTCGACTATCTCACCCTGATCGATGATTCGCTGACCCTGCTGTACCATGCCACGACTAATATCTACCTGCTGAATAAATTCTAAACGGGCCTTTTCTGAAATAGCTGCATCATAGATTATATTTTCACTTATATATTCATTTATATTTGCCGACTTTAATACACTGTCATAAATACCCTCAGGGGTTTCACTCATAATTTTTTCATAAGCAGAACGAATTGTGAAAAAAGACTCAACCTCTCTCGATTCTGCAATATTTCCTCTTCTGAGTCGCAGTGCACCTGTTTTAGAACTTTTAATCCTGTCATAATCGTCGGAGCGCATAACACCTTTGGCATAAATCTCTTTCAAACTATTTCTGATATATAACTTGTATTCGGGAGATAGATCAGATAATCTGGCGTTTAGATTTGCATCGGCATCGAAATTAGCTATCGAGCTAACCTCTACATCTTCGTTGACCTCAAAATATGGTTCGTAAAACTCTAAAATGCTATCCTGTTCGGCCTTAAGCAGGTCGGCAGGTTTATATATGGGGAAGTCAAATGGAGCAGTAAGAAGTCCATACTGCCATGGCCTACCTTCACTAAAAGTGTATTTAAAACTACTTTGACGTGGAAATATATATGTGATAAATAGTACAGCTATTACAAAAACGAGGGGAACAAAAACTTTCGTTTTTATTCTTGTTCTTTTCTTTTTTGGTTTATTATTCGATAAGTTCATTACCTCTATATGTTTGTTTTGAAGGCTGCAATTACAACAATCAAAATTGGGTGTTGTTTTATTACTTGTTTATAACCCTATGTTTACAGTTGATTTCAGGGTTTTTGAATTCGGATTTATTAGATTACTTTTGTAACCGTTCAACTTACAAATGACAAATATACAAAGTTAATTATATTTTCTGTTTTAGAATGAAAAAACGAATCTTAGTAGATCTATCCTCACTTAAAAATATATATTCGGGCTTAGGGCAAATAGCCTTAAGCTATGGCATTTATTTCAAAGACAATTATAAAAAAGAGACCTTTCCTTATGAATTAACTTTGTTGGTTCCCAGTAAATATATTGGTCTATTTGGAGATGAGGTATCATATATTTCATCATCTGATTTTTTCAGAAAGCATTTTTCTCTTTTTTTTCCTAAGTTTGATATATGGCACTCAATTCACCAGTTAAGTCGTTTTAGACCAATGTGGAAGGAGACTAAACTTATACTTACTGTGCACGACTTGAATTTCTTATACGAGAAAACTGCAGGTGCCAGGGACAGGAGGTACAGAAAGATGCAAAACAAGATAAACAGAGCAAATGAAATTGTTTGTATATCAGAGTTTACAAAAAAAGAGGTTGAAGAGAAACTCTCTCTGAATAATAAAAAATGCAGAGTTATATATAATAAAGTATCTCTACTAAATAAAGAAAAGGCTGTAAAACCAAATTTTGAAATTAAAGAGCCTTTTTTCTTTACACTTGGATTGATAAGCAGGAAAAAGAACTTTCACGTTTTACTTGATATGATGAAGCTTATGCCCCAAAGACATCTATATATAACAGGTATGAAAGCTGATCTCAAGAAAAATAGTTACGCTGTTTATTTAAAAGAAAGAATAGAGCAGGAAAATATTAAAAATGTAACTTTAAGAGGTCCTGTTTCACATGAAGAGAAAATTTGGATGTATCAAAATTGCGAGGCTTTTGTCTTTCCCTCACTTTTAGAAGGTTTTGGTTTACCTTTGATAGAAGCGATGCAATTTGGGAAACCGGTATTCTCGTCGGAAGAAACCAGCCTTAAAGAGATAGGTGGTGATTTTGCCTATTTCTGGAAAAATTTTGATCCACAGGAAATGAAACAACTTATTGATGAAAATTTAGAGAAGTTTTATCAGGATAAGGGTTTGATTGAAAAAGAAATAGAATATGCTCAGTTATTTTCATCCGAGCAACATTTTAATGAATATGAAAAGCTTTACAGAACAGTTTGATGTAGACTTGGTTTATCTTTGGGTAGACGGTAGTGACGAAGAGTGGCTGACTCAGAAAAAACGATTTTTAGGTGAGGATATTGCCTTAAATACTGAGGCAACTAGTAAAGCCCGTAATGCGGATAACAACGAATTATTGTACTCTTTACGATCTGTGGAACAAAATGCTCCCTGGATTCGTAAAATATTTATTGTAACAGATGGGCAAAAACCAAAGTGGCTTAATCTCAATAATGATAGAGTTAAAATTGTTGATATACGAGATCTTCTTCCGCTTGAGGCATTACCTTGTTATAATTCGGTAATAATTGAACATTTTCTATACAAAATACCTGATTTGTCGGAGCATTTTCTCTACTCCAACGATGATATGTTTATTAACACTAAAGTTTCTCCCGATTTCTTTTTTACAAATGAGGGTTTGCCAATCGTGAGATTGCAGCGTAGTAACAGTAATAAGTGGTTTAACAGATGCAGGAGTGTTTTGAAAATACACACAAATATTTACAGGAAAACAATTGAAAAGTCTGCTCTACTTATTGATGAGAAATTTGGTAAATATTATTCAGGTATACCACACCACAATATCGATTCTTATTTAAAATCGGACTATAAGAGTGTTTCTGCCGATATATTCCGTCAGGAGATAGGTGCTACTGTAAAACATCATTTAAGGAGTGATAATGATATTCAGCGTATAATTTATCTTTACTATGCATTAGCAACTGGTAGAGGCAAGCTTAGATATGTGACAAGAAAAGAGTCATGCAGGATTCGTATTCATAAGCCCGACTTTATGTATTTTATAAAGAAGTATAATCCTCACCTGTTTTGCTTAAACGACAGTCATCACGCTAATGATGCCGACCGGTGCAGGGTAGAGCCTTTCCTAAAAAGCTTGTTCCCAGATAAATCCGCTTTTGAACTGTAAAGCAGGAAGTTGTTCTTTATTTCTCAAAACCTGATTTTTCAGGTAGTATTGTTTCAAATGCATTCTCAAGCTCTTTCATCACTTTTTCGTAATTTCTGATGTGGGCATTATCGTTTAGACATATGAGCTTATATTTTTGATTATAGATTGCATTAATTGCCTGCTTCGATTTAATAATCAAGGGAAACATCTTAGTGTCGTTATAAGTGTTGTAGGGCTCGAAATTTGATTTACAAATTTGCCAAGTGCGGAATAATTCTTGAGTGTAGTCTTCGGGACTTCTGAAACGATTCTCCGACGCTTTAGTCAATTTGTCTCCAGCATAATCCCATACCTCATCGAAAGTAGATTTTAAATATGGCTGTGCATTGTGTGGAGTAATTAATGTGGCAAATTTTCCATATGGCTTTAGTAGTTTTGTAAGTCTCGATTTTTTGCCGTATCCAGGATAGTACCACTTGTCGTGGTCGCGCTTCAAAACAGTATGTTTATCAAATCGTTCGTTAATTATTTTAATGTTGTTTTTCAAGCATTTAGACCACAGTCCAACACCTGAATTGTGGCGGAAAGCAGCTATGTCATTGGGAAGTCCGTTTTTAAAAAACCTTTCTTGTGTAATATTATTTATTATAAAGAAATCATCATTGAAGTATACAAAATGGTTGGCTAAACCGGGTATCTTATGGAGATAGATCTCAATTAGTGATGAGTTGAATACTGGAAGATATTTGTTAGGTATATAGTCGGAATGATTTATTAGAGAGAGTTTTGGATGGTTCTCATTAAGCCACTCAGGTTTTTGACCACATGTTACAAAATGAACTTTCCTTACCCATGGAGCAAATTTCTCAACTCCCCTAAACCAGTACTTTAAAAAGCCATAGTCGCGAAAACGTGCTTCTGACACTTCATTCTTAGTATTGTCAATTTTACCTGAATACTTTTTAAAATCTTCCTTCCATTTTGGGTCATCCATATCAACCCAAGTCACTACAAAATCGATCTCCATAGTTTAGCAATTTATTTTATTCTTCACCTTTAGGCAACCTGGCAATGGCAAGTTCCATTCTTTTTATTGTTTCTTCTTTACCAATAAGTTCGATAATATTAAACATGTGTGGACCCTTGCTCTCGCCAACTATAGCTAGTCGGAAGGCATTCATTATATTACCCATATGCAGCTCGTTAGTCTGAATCCACTCCTTAACCTCTGTTTCAAGATTGTTGGAGGTGAAATCGTCAGTCTCTTTAAGTAGTTCCGTAAGCTGTAGCATATGTTCGCTGCTATCCTTCTTCCAGCGTTTGCGAACTGTTTTTTCGTCGTAACTATCGGGTGTTAAAAAGAAGAATGATGATTGATCCCAAAGTTCATATATAAAGTGAACTCGTTCTTTTAGTAGCGATACAATTTCTGCTACTTTTTCGAGTGACGCATCTATGCCTTTCTCTTTTAATATTGGATCAAACTGTTTTGCAACCTCCTCATCCTCCATCTTCATTATATATTGATGGTTATACCATTTTGCTTTTTCAAGATCGAACTTAGCTCCGCTCTTGCTGCAACGTTCAAATGAAAATGCATCTACTAACTCATCGAGTGAGAACAGCTCCTGCTCAGTACCGGGATTCCATCCCAGGAACGCAAGAAAATTGATAATTGCACCGGGAAGGTAGCCCGACTCGCGATATCCTGAAGATATTTCACCGGATGAAGGATCTTTCCACTCTAGTGGGAATACAGGGAATCCTAAACGGTCACCATCGCGTTTACTTAACTTACCCTTACCATCGGGCTTTAAAAGTAGTGGCAAGTGCGCAAACTTAGGCATGCTATCCTCCCAGTTTAAGCTTTTGTATAGCCACACATGAAGTGGGGCAGAGGGCAGCCACTCTTCACCTCTGATAACATGCGTAATCTTCATAAGGTAGTCGTCAACAACATTGGCAAGGTGGTATGTTGGCAGTTGGTCAGCCGATTTAAAAATCACCTTGTCATCCAGAATTGAAGAGTTGATAATTACCTCTCCACGAATCATGTCATTTACAGTAATATCATGTCCGGGTTCAACTTTTATGCGAACAACATATTGTGCTCCGCTTTCAATAAGTTTATTAGTCTCTTTAGGTGACAGTGTGAGTGAGTTCCTCATTCTTTCTCTTGTGGATGCATCGTACTGGAAATTGGCAATTTCAGCTCTTTTTGCATCTAATTCTTCTGGAGTATCAAAAGCTATATAAGCAGCATTGTCTTTCAGAAGCTGATCTACATATTTCTTATAAATATCTTTACGTTCCGACTGCTTGTATGGACCAAATTCTCCTCCTTTTGATGGACTTTCATCAAATTCTAGTCCAAGCCAGCTGAATGTTTCCTGAATATATTCTTCTGCTCCGGGAACAAACCTTGTGGAGTCGGTATCTTCTATTCTAAGTATAAAGTCTCCCCCCTGCTGTTTAGCATAGAGGTAGTTGTATAATGCAGTACGAACGCCTCCGATGTGAAGTGGTCCGGTGGGACTTGGTGCAAAACGTACTCTTCTTTTGATATTCATAATTAATTAAATTGTCTTTTTTATTTGTTGCAAAGATATATAAAAATGTTAATATCAGAGATATAACCGAGCTTCATTTCCCATGTTGAACAGTAAGTCTAGTATGCTCAAATTGTTAATGAAGCCATGTTTGGCGACAAAGATCTGATAGTAGGGTTCTGTTTTAAAGTCGGTTGTTATCTTTGGATGAATCTTTTCTCTTAAATCTGTAAACCCCTCTTTCCCTTGTTCGAGATATGAATCAGAATAGCTTACAACAGATTCTATTCCGATTAATTTGCAAATTAACATTCGCAGTTCTTCATTAAAATCGTGAAGGAAGTTAATCTTTCTTTCATAGAAAGGTCTGAAATCATCTTCGAAATATTGAAAAAATGGAGTAGAGTTGTATGCAGACAAAATAGCATTCCAGTGCAAGTGTTGCCAATTGCCATGGTCTGCTATACGTATATCTTTCATTTTACTCTTAGTCCTGTCTGGTTTAACAACAGGTATGCTTAAAGATAGAGGGCCATTAGCACTAGCAATTGTGCACCTATTGCGATATGATTGTTTTTGATAGTTATCATAAATCTCAATCACAACAATGCTGCTCCTGAAAAGAGCAGCATAATACTCTATAGGTGCCAGATAAAATGATGAAAGAATAGTCTTTTGTTTATCCTGAGATGGCATCATGCCGGTATTTTTGCGCTACGGAACAGTCGGTTCCATCTTACCCTACCTTTAAACCAGTCGTTGTCTTTCTCTAACGAAAGCCATATAAGCATTGGTTTGCCTACAATATGATCTTCAGGTACGAAACCCCAACTGCGTGAATCTGCAGAGTTGTGCCTGTTATCACCCATCATAAAGTAGTAATCGAATTTAAAAGTATATGAGTCGGCCTTTTCTCCATTTATATAAACCTGTCCATCGCGATAATCAAATTCGTTTCCTTCATAATTTTTAATGCAACGCTCATATGTTGCAATCTTATAATCTAAGTCAGTATCGAATGTGATGGTTGCACCTTTTTCAGGAATCCAAAGAGGTCCATATGTGTCGCGTGTCCAGTTTTTATCATAATCAAGAGGGAAGTAGTAGCTCG
>CAYZHS010000007.1:10550-18965 GCA_964478295.1 uncultured Proteiniphilum sp.
CTCGAACCTGGCAGTTCTCTCTCCTTTATTATATCCCAAACATATGGTTTTGCTTTTAATTCTTCTACCATTTCGTTTGTCATGGGGATGCTGAAATAAATGCGACCGTTGTTGCCGTTGCGGGCCTTGAGGCTGAATAGGGCTAAGCTTAAACTATCAACTCCAGTTAGGTCTTGTGATCTGGGAACCATCTGACCATAATTGTTTTGAGTGAAATAATCGGCTTTGTTGATGCCCATATTACTGAATATTTCAGCAGCAATTTGTGTTCCATCTGTATGAATCATGTAGTTGTGCTGAGAATATCGAGGGTTTGGCAAATAGCTGCCATCAATATAAACAGAGTCGTTTCTCAACTCAAGTGTTTCACCTGGCAGTCCAATACAGCGTTTAACATAATTCTCGCGTCTGTCAACAGGGCGATAAACAATCTTGCCATAACTGCGCTCATCGGCACGAACTCCCATACTTCCATTGGGATGATGTTTTGCCAATGTGTAGAAGTCCACCCCTTGCTGGTTTAGTGCAACAGTATCTCCTACAGGGAAGTTAAATACCACAATATCGTTTCTTTCTACTTCGCCGAATCCTTTTAGTCTGTTATATTTCCATTGTGGCTTATCTATATAAGATTTGCCACCAATAACTGGCATTGTATGCTGTGCAAGTGGAAATGAAAGAGGTGTAATAGGAGCTCTGGGGCCGTAACTCAGCTTGCTAACTGCCAGGAAGTCTCCTACCAAAAGAGATTTTTCGAGTGATGATGTAGGAATCTGATAGTTCTGAAAGAAGAATGTGTTAATAAAATAGACAGCAATCAGAGCAAATACTATGGCATCTATCCACTCCATAGTTTTTTTGAATGCATTGTTTTTAGAGTTCTTCCAGAATCCCCATGGGATAAATTTGGTGATATATATATCAAGAAAAAGCAGAAGCATGAGTAATATCCATGCAGAGTTAGCCCATAATGAGAATAGGATTGTTAATACAGTCCAAACCGCAAACCAGAGCCAATGTCTCTTTGATGCTTTGCCAAAACGTTCTTTTATTGTCATAGTAGTTGTTAATTTGAACTAGTTATTAAAGGTTGCCTAATAGATCTTGCATACCAAGGAAGCCTTTTTTGTCTTTGGTGAATTCCGCTGCAAGTACAGCACCTATAGCAAATCCTTTTCGGCTTTTAGCATCGTGTGTTATCTTAATGCTGTCTACTTCAGATTCATATATAACCGAGTGAATACCCGGTACTTCTCCCTCTCTGTAATCTTTTATCTTTATAACATCAGATTCACTGCCTGCATCATTGTTGTTAAAGTCCTTATGAAGTGCCCAACTCTTTTTTCTTTCAATGTTAGACAAAATATCTTCGGCAATTGTTATTGCAGTGCCGCTGGGTGCATCTAGTTTATGAATATGGTGAGTCTCTTCCATCTCTACTTCATATTCGGGAAACTTGTTCATAAGCTTTGACAGATATCTGTTTAGAGCAAAAAAGAGGTTTACACCCAGACTGAAGTTTGATGCATAGAAAAAGGTTTTCCCGTTGTTATTGCACTCATCCTTAATTTCATCGATGTTTTGAAGCCAGCCTGTGGTTCCGGATACAACCGGTATATCTGATGCAAATGCTTGCCTGTAATTGTTAAGAGCACTTTTTGGTGTAGTGAATTCAATTGCAACATCGGCACTCTTAAACTCTGGAGATTGGAATTTATAACTCTCATCCATATCTATAATACAAACAATCTGATGTCCTCTTTCAAGGGCAGCTTTTTCTATTTCATGCCCCATTTTACCATAACCTATTAGTGCTATCTTCATAAGATTAATCTACTTAATACAAACAATATAATTAATTAAAACAAAAGTACAATAAATGGATGATTTCTCAAAGCCACCCGTTTTCTTTGTACCACTGAATAGTTTTGTTTATACCTTCCTTTAGTTTGAATTTTGGTTTAAAATCTGCATCATGCTTTAATGGACCTATATCGCATGACCAGTTTCGCTGTTTCATTATGCGGTATTTATCGCTGTTAAAAGTAGATATTTTTCCTAACATTGACGCAACTTTTTCACTTACGTATGCAGCTGGTTTTACTAATAAAAGAGGTATTCTTATTCTTATCATGTTTTTTTTATCAAGTGCTTCCATAACTATCTTGTTGAATTCGCTATCAGTGTAGGAGTCGCCATCAGAAACTATATACTCTTTTCTTACTACTCCTTTGTCGATAAGTTTGAAAATTACATTCACCAGATCTTCACTGTAGATGAATGAGAGTATTTGCTTCTTGAAGCCTGCTCCAATGTCTATACCGCTTTTAACGGTTTTGATAAGAATAAGATAATCTTTATCGCGTGGTCCGTATACACCTGTTGGACGAATTATAAGATAGGGAAAGTTGTTGAGGCTCTTTAGCCAGTTTTCAGCTTGTAGTTTGCTTTTACCATAAGAGGTATCAGGCTTTGGTTCATCATCAGCTTTAATTGGAGTGTAATGAATTTCATCTCCGGCACCTAATACACTTAGTGAACTCATAAGTACGAATACTTCAGGGACTGCATCAATTTCAATCAGACACTCTGCTAAATTGCGAGTATGTTCGTAATTTACTTTGTAGAAATCAGAAATATGACGAGCTTTTGTGAGACCTGCTATGTGAATTACATAGTGAAATTTACCATGCTTATTGATAACCTCGCTAAGTTGATTCTTCATCTTTACACGATTATTGTATTGCAGATCAATAAACTTTATACGTTCATCTTTAAGGAATTCTCTGCTGCTGCTTTGGCGTATTCCTGCCCAGGTTTCGTAGCCTAGTTCAATTGCTTTGTCAACCGCTGTACTACCTATAAAGCCGCTTGCTCCCGTAATAAGTACCCTCTTGTTTTCCATACTTCATTATTTCTTAAAGCAAAAATAGCTATAACTTTACGATTTGAAAATTAGTTTATAAATTAAATGTATTGGCTCTATTAATCGTTTAGAAACAATATTTTTATTACTTTGCATAACTAAATATACCTTTAGTTTGTTTTAGTATCAATTGGATTCAAAAAATATAAGCATTATGAGTAAAAAAGCTGGCCAATCGCAACCTGTGGCTAAACCAAAGAAAAAAGATTTAACCCTATCTGTTACAGATTTCCTTAAAGAGAATATTGATAAGCAATTTAATTACAAACAAATTGCGGCAGCAATTGATGTTCGCGGAGAAGAGGGTAGAAGGGTGCTTATGAAAGTGCTGGATAAATTACGCGACGAAGAGGTGTTGCTGGAATCTTCGCGTGGCAGATATCGTATTAATAATAGGGGATTGATACTTGAAGGACGTTTTGAGAGAAGGAGCAACGGCAAGAATTTCTTTGTGCCGGATGATGATGGTAATATAATATATATTCCTGAGAGAAACAGTAAGCATGCAATGAATGGCGATCGTGTAAAGGTTCAGTTGCTTGCTAAAAGGAAAAGAGCTGAGTCAGAGGGTGCTGTGATTGAGATTCTTGAGCACAAACAGACTCGCTTTGTTGGAGTACTTGATGTACAAAAGCATTTTGCTTTTTTGGTAATGGACAGTAAGTTTTTGTCTAATGATATTTTTATACCCAAAGAAGATCTGTTGGGTGCAAAAAATGGAGATAAGGTTGTTGTTGAGATTGTTGAGTGGCCTGAGAAGGCAAATAATCCTGTAGGTAAAGTTGTAAATGTGCTTGGCAGGCCCGGAGATAATAACACTGAGATGCATGCTATACTGGCGCAATATGATCTGCCTTACAGTTACCCCGAGAATGTAACTAAATTTGCTGACTTAATACCTGATACCATTGATGAGAAAGAGATTGCAAAACGAGAAGATTTCAGGGATGTGTTTACTTTTACAATAGACCCAAAAGATGCTAAAGATTTTGATGATGCTTTTTCATTTCGTGAGCTAACACCAAATTCATGGGAAATTGGGGTTCATATTGCAGATGTGACGCATTACGTTAAGCCCGGTGATTTAATTGACAAAGAAGCCGAGAGTAGAGCAACATCAATTTATCTTGTAGACCGTACTATTCCAATGCTGCCCGAGAGATTGAGTAACTACATATGTTCGTTAAGACCTAACGAAGAAAAGTTGTGTTTTTCTGTAATCTTTACTATGAACGATAAAGCAGAGATTAAAAACTTCAGAATAGCACGAACTATAATTAAATCAGACAGCAGACTTGCATATGAGGATGCGCAAACTATTATTGAAACAGGTAAAGGCGCATTTTCTAAAGAGATTCTAATATTAAACTCTCTTGCGCAACAGTTGAGAGAGAGAAGGTTTGCTAACGGAGCTATTAACTTCGAAAGATATGAAGTGAAATTTAATTTGGACGAAAAAGGTAAGCCACTTGGTGTATATTTTGTAGAAGGAAAAGAGGCGAATCATTTAATTGAGGAGTTTATGCTTCTTGCAAACAGAACTGTTGCCGAAGTAATAGGTAAAGTTCCAAAGGGTAAAAAAGCTAAATCGTTTGTGTATAGAATTCACGATGTTCCCGATCCCGAGAAGTTAGATAATTTTAATTTGTTCATTCTCCGTTTTGGACATAAGATGAAAACTTCGGGTAGTAAAACCGAAGTGGCAAAGAGTTTAAATTCAATTTTAGATAAGGTGCAAGGCAGACCCGAGGAGAATTTAATTGAGACAATAGCTATACGTACAATGTCGAAAGCAATTTACTCTACAAATAACGTTGGTCACTATGGACTTGCATTTGAGTATTATACTCACTTTACTTCTCCCATAAGAAGATATCCCGATATGCTTGTGCATCGGTTGCTTGAACGTTACCTTGAGGGGGGTAAAAGTGTAGATCAGTCTGCATTAGAAAGTGATTGTAAACATAGTTCGGATATGGAACAGATAGCTGCTAATGCTGAGAGAGATTCTATTAAGTATAAACAAGTTGAGTTTATGTCAGATAAACTTGGCAAGGTTTATGACGGTGTTATTTCGGGTGTAACTGAGTGGGGATTATATGTAGAGATAAATGAGAACAAGTGTGAGGGCATGATTCCTATCAGAGAACTGGATGATGATTTTTATGAGTTGGATGAAAAAAACTTCAGACTTGTGGGTCGCCGCAGAAATAGAGAATACAGGTTGGGACAGCCAGTTACAATTCAGGTAGCAAAGGCTAACCTTGAAAGGAGACAACTGGATTTTGTTTTTGCTAATTGATGAGTTTCCTGAAAATTGATGTCTTGGAAAATGCGTGCTGGAAAAATACTGGTCCCACGAACTCTGTTTTTTCCCATTCATCTTTATTATTTAGGGATTTGAATTCCGATAGGTAATAACTCCTGTCGGAATTATCAACTACCAGATAGCCTCCTTTTTTGATGTGAGGCAGTGCTCGTTTTATACAAGCATTTCTTACACGTCCATCAACAACTATAATATCAAAGTAGTTGTAATCGAACTGGTCAATTGATTTTACATAATTTTCGTATGAAAGTCCGGTAGATTTTTCATCTTTTGAAATAAAATCATCTGCATTCTCAGGATTCAAGTTGAAGAAATTGTCAGTTTGCTCCCCTCCTATTTCTTTTAATATTACATTAGTGTATTTCAGTTGATTTAGTTTGTTTTTAAGGTTTGTGCTCCACTTTATATCGTGCTCCACAGAAACAACCTGTTTGCAGCGAGAAGCGAAGAAAAGGGTTGAGCCTCCGGATCCCCATTCAAATATCTGTTTTTCGGCTGTGGCTATTTCTTTAAGATAATCAATAGCGTCGTATGTCATCCATGGTAAACCAAGGCTAATTGTACTTTCACCTGAGTTAATATCGTGGTACCACCTACGGAAATACTTTATATGTTTAAATGTTTTATTATCAAAGGAAAACTTTAGTGCAAATTTTATGTATAAAAGTAGTTGTTTCATTTGTTTGTCTTTTGTTTTATAAACCACTCCTCAATCTCTTTAATCATCTCCATCTTCAATAACCTGCATATTGTGATATAAAGTGCTCCAGTAATTAGCAGGTTAATTGTTATATAGATAATGGGAGAGCTGAAGCTTTTTGTTGCGAAATATGAAATGCCGCTGCTGATAATGGCTGTGAGCAAATAGGGTATAGTATCTTTCAGAAAATTGATAATATTGTATTTTATTAATTTTGTTGATAATAGTATTGAAATCAGTAGTGTTGCAGATATATAAAGTACCCAGCTTGCTGCAAGTGCCATTAATCCTTTTGGTAATAGAATAACTATAAGTGCTATTAACAACAAAGCTTTTAGAAGTTCAACTCCTAAAAAATAGGAGGATTTTTCTTTGGCAATAAAAAGTTCATTGAATATATAATTAAACGGTGATAACATTCCTGCTAATGTAAGTGCTTGAAAAAAGGGAACAGCAGATAGCCATTTTTCCTTAAAGAATACGAAGAACAAAGGCTCAGCCAATAAAATCATAATAAGACCCAGAGGGAATACAACGAAAGCTATTGACTTCATCATTTTACTTACAACTCTTTTCATCCTCTCTCTCTCTCTATTTATCTCCGAAAGTACAAGCATTGCAACAGAGCGGAATGTGTTGGAAATTGTTAGAAATGGTATTTCCTGATATTTTTTAGCCTGGTTGAAGTAGGCCACTTGATTCATTGGGTAGAATATAGCAATTAAACTTGGATATATGTTGTTGCCTATTGTGGCAATTGTGTTTGTTAATAGAAGCTTGCTGCTAAATGAGAAAAATGATTTCAGACTGTTGATGTTGAATTGAAAGTTGGGACGCCATTCTGAATATATCCATAAGAAAATTGTTCGGAACAGTGCATAAACTAATGTCTGTGAGACAAGTGCCCAAACACCCATTCCATATAATGCCATTATAACTGCTATAACATCTGCAATAAACAGTGCGGATATATTTATTTTTGAGAGACCTCTGAAATCTGCCTTTTTTGTAAGAATGGTTTGCTGTATTAGTCCCAATCCATTTATAATTATAGATATAAATACTAATCTTGCAATTGGTATTATTTCTGGTGTGTGAAATGCATCACCTAAAAAAGGAGCAGAAAAGAATAATATTAAATAAAGAACTATACTAAAAAGGCTGTTGAATATAAATACTGTTGAGTAATCGTTGTTTGTTAGATTTTGCCTGTTCAGTAGTGCTCTGCCAAATCCGCTGTCGATAAGTATAGATGAGAAAGCTATAAATATTGCAAGTGAACCAATTTTTCCGTAGTCTTCAGCCGCAACTATGTTCATTAGTATTAACATACTCAAAAAGTTGAGCAGTTGCTGACCGAATTTATCGATGAAACTCCAAAAAAGGGATTGTACTGTTTTATTTTTTAAAGAAGGTTCCGCCATGGGAGATCTCATGTTACCTGTTATTACTGCAAAATTAGACAATTTTTTTATACTTTTGATTTATGAGCGAATTGCTTATATAATTGAGTGAAGATGACTTTTTCGGAAGAGATTAAAAAAGAGGCCCTAAGGTTAGGTTTTGATGCATGTGGCATTTCTCCTGCTGATAACAGTGGAGAGGAGAAACGATATATGAAGTGGATTGAAGATAACTGGCATGCAGATATGCATTATATGGCTCGGAATATTGATAAACGAATTGATCCGAGGTTGTTGGTCGATGGCGCAAAATCAATAATATCAGTTGCTCTAAACTATTTCCCACACAAGAAACAGTCTTCTAGTGCTCCTCAATTTGCATATTATGCATATGGTAAGGATTATCATGATGTTGTTAAGGGAAAGCTTAGGGAGCTATTTAATTTTATAGTAAAGCGGCGTCCAGAAGTTGGAGGCAGATATTTTTCCGACTCAGCACCTGTATTGGAACGTTTTTGGGCAGCTCAGGCAGGTATAGGTTTTGTGGGGAAGAATAGTCTGTTGATAATTCCGGGTAAAGGTTCTTTTTTCTTTCTTGGAGAACTGATTATTGATATTGAATTGGACTATGATAAACCCATTGAGGAGAATTGTGGCACCTGTACCCGGTGTATTGATGGTTGTCCCACAAACGCAATAGAAGAACCTTATAGGGTAAATGCAAATAAATGTATATCATATCAGACAATTGAAAACAGAGGTGAAATATCTTCTTTTGTTGCTCCCAGGTTAAAGAATTATGTTTTCGGGTGCGATATATGTCAGAAAGTGTGTCCATGGAACAGAGCTTCTACACCTCACGAAACTCCTGAATTTATGCCAAATGATAGTTTTATGAGCATCGATTTAAAAAAGTTGCTGGAATTGGATGAAGATGAGTATCGTGAAATATTCAGAGGATCGGCAGTTAAAAGAACCAAGTTCTCAGGATTAAAGCGTAATGTAATTGCTGTTTCTAAAACTCGTAAAAAATAGCTATTTTTGTATCTATATAGAT
>CAYZHS010000008.1:0-15785 GCA_964478295.1 uncultured Proteiniphilum sp.
ATCAAAAGAAAATAAGGAATCGATTACTAATAACTATTCCACTTTTTGCGGTAGGGTTTATACTCACAAGAATAAACTTCGATGTTATATGGAGATATTTTGCATGGGCTAATCAAACCTTGGCTACAGTTGTATTGTGGACAATTAGTGTATACCTGCTAAAGAATAGTAAAAACTATTGGATTTCATTAGTGCCAGCACTATTTATGACCTCAGTAGTAAGTTCCTACTTAATGCTCGCACCCGAAGGTTTCTCGTTACCTGCAACAATATCTTATCCCTTCGCAATAATTGTAACAATTGGAGCTTTCTTGCTTTTTAATAATTATAAAAAGTCGCTCTCTACTTTAACATCGGGAAAAGTTCTTTGATTTCCTCATCAGAGGGTCTGCGGCCATATTCACAAATCTCGAATGCTTCGGCAATTGAGATACTTTCGCCATGTTCCTTCCCATACCATTTTATGAGCGATTCTCTTACTGCCGGAGTAATAGGTCTAATGCGTTGAGATTTAAGCCAGGCAATTCGCTCATCATTGTCTTTCGGTACTTCCTGTGAAGATATCCAGGGCAACCATTCAAAGAACTGCGATTCGTGTGCCGACATTGCATATATCTTCTGATCTATTACATCCGAAATATCTATAGCAATGTCTGGTTCAAAAGGGTAGGGCTTCTGAAATCTATCCTGTAAATAAAGAAATACAGGATTCTTCTTCAATGGCGGAGTATCTGAAACCACGTTGGGAACAATTACCAAAAATGCAGCGTCCTGAATAAGAATAGCAGCGTTTCTGTGATCAGGATGATAGTCGTAGGGGCGGTGACCAATCACAATATCTGCATTCCACTCCCTGATCAACCTAATAATATCTTTTCTCACCTCCAGCGATGGTAGCAGTTCTGCGTCGTGGTTTTCGAGTACCTTGTAAGTAACCCCAAATCGTTTGCCGGCTTCTTCTGCTTCTGCGCGTCGCCTTTTAGCAAGAGCACCACCACCTTGCTGATGATGACCGGCGTCTCCATTAGTTAACGATACAAAAAGCACATTATAACCAAGTTGTGCAAACTTAATAGCCGTGCCACCCGCTAAAATATCGGCATCGTCGGGATGAGCTCCAATAACAACAACATTGATGGTTTTTTCCTGGCTTTGAACAACACCAGAGAAAAACATCAGAACTATTATAATCGAAAAGTATTTCAGTTGCATACAATTTAGGGTTTAATTATAAAATTAAATTCTTTATTCAAATATATAAAAAATCAATCTCAAATCAGCAAAATATCTTTATAGCTATTCTTGCGCAAGCTTCGGCATCAGCCAGTGCATTGTGATGATTTTTCAGAATAAAACCACAATGAGCAGAAACGGTGTTGAGTTTGTAGTCAGATAAACCCTTAAGATGCATTCTTGCTTTTTGCAGAGTACAATAAAATTCATAATCGGGATAATCCATTTGATACATCTTAAAACATGCCTTCAAGCAACTTTCATCAAACGTCTTGTTATGCGCAATTAGCGGTAATCCCTCAATCAACGGTTCAATATGACTCCACACCTTTGGAAAAATTGGAGCTTTAAAAGTGTCTTTGCGTGTTATACCATGCACCTTCATGTTGATATATCTATAATAATCAGGTTCAGGATGAATAAGACTGTAGAAATTATCAGTAATTTCACCGTTTCGCACAACTACCACACCCACGCTGCAAACGCTGGTACGCTGTTCATTGGCGGTTTCAAAATCAATGGCTGCAAAACTATTCATAAGGCAACAAAAAGTAATTCAAGTAAATTCCCAATTCCAATTATTTACCAAATATAGAAACATTTTATATAATTGCCCATAAAATCAAGTCGATATTTTATTTGTTCTTTTTGTAAAAACTTTCTATTCGTATATTTGTGAACTATAACTAACGAGACTTGGGATTATGTTATAACTGTTTGTGGTGATGCAAATGAGAATTGTCCGGTGTTTATAGGTGATGTAAAGAATCGTCTTCATATTGGTTTCGAAGATCCTGCTAAGGTAACCGGTACTGAAGAATTCGTACTTAGCGAATTTCGCCGCATAAGAGATGAAATCAAACAGCGTTTCACAGAGTTTTATGATGATAAAAAGAAAAGATGAACCTGTTAGAGCCCTTACCCTTAAAGATGCAGTAGGTGTTGGGTTGGGTGCAATTATCGGAGCCGGCATCTTCGTGGTAACAGGAGTGGCTGCCGGAGTTTCGGGTCCTTCTTTTATAGTGGGACTTATCATTGCGGGCATTATAGCTTCTTTCAACGGTTTAAGTTCTGCTCAGCTTGCAGCAATATATCCACATTCGGGAGGTACATACGAATATGGTTATCAGCTGCTATCGCCCACATTTGGGTTCTCTGCCGGCTGGATGTTCTTAATCAGCAAACTTTCAGCTGCCGGAGTGGTAGCTATTGGTTTTGGTAGTTATTTCTACCAATTATTACCGGTGGCCTCACCCAAAACTATATCAGTAGTGGCCGTAATATTACTCACTGTGGTGAACCTGTTTGGAATAAAAAAAGCTGGACTATTAAACCTTTCTATTGTTGCCCTAACTTTACTATCACTGTTTTACTTGGTTATTAGCGGAATTCCTGCAATAGAAACGAATAACTTCACTCCATTTGCACCTTTCGGAATATCTGGTATTGCAGAATCTGCAGCACTGCTTTTTTTCGCATTCACAGGTTACGCTCGTATTGCTACGCTGGCCGAAGAGGTGCAAAATCCCGAAAAGACTATTCCCAGTGCAGTAATCATTACCATCATTTCGGCAATATTGCTGTATGCAGCTGTGTCGTTTGTAGCTATTGGGGTTGTGGGAGCACAAGGTATGGCTGCCAGTACATCTCCTTTGCAAGTAGTGGCAAATGCCCTAAGCACACCTGCTATTAGTATCGTTGTTACTATAGGTGCCTCTACAGCTATGCTTGGAGTGCTGCTCAGCCAGATACTCGGAATAAGTAGAATGATGTTGGCAATGGGTAGAAGAAACGACTTGCCATCATTTTTTAAAAAGGTTGACAGTAATTATATGGTGCCACACTTTGGGATAGTGTTCACGGGACTCCTCATCCTGTTGCTCACCATCACAGGTTCGTTTGAGTTTTTCGTACGTGCAGCTTCCTTTACCATACTACTTTATTATAGTATCACTAATATTGCAGCACTTAAACAACCTCGCAACCAACAACGATTCGGTAGGGTAGTACCGCTGCTCGGACTTATCGGTTGTCTCGTAATGTCGTTCTCTCTGCCTTTGAATGTAATATTGATTGGTTTCGCTCTTCTCTTTGTCGGCTTTCTTCTTCGTTTTCTTCTTGAAAAAACAGAAAAAAACCCAAGCAACTAATAGTCGTGCTTGGGTTTTTATGAATATAGTGTATTTGTTTAACTTAGAATATCACCAGTTTTAAAAACCTAGACCGTCACTCCAACCAGGGTTTTGTGTGAGGTTTGGGTTAAGTGTACGTTCGTCAATTGGAATAGGAAATAGGTAGTCGCGTCCTTCATTAAATCCGTTGCGTTCGGCATTATGATGGTAGTTCAGATAACCTTTAGTACCCTCTGTGAGGAAGAGATCGCTACCCAGTTTATAGATAGAAACACCTTCACGCTCCGATGGCTTCTCGTCATTTTCGGCATAAAGAATCAAATCGATATTACCATCGCCCGATAGGTCATACTCACCCGGACCTTCAAAATACATACCTGTAATAGATTGGTCGATGCTTTTACCTGCCTTCCAGCGAATCAAATCCGCAATGCGAGTGCCCTCCATTAGTAGTTCAATTGTACGATCGCGACGAATTTCTAAAATTACACCTTTGTTACTACCTCCAACATTTGGGTATCCATAAGCTTCCGAAGCTAAGTATTCATCGGGGTTTGCATTAGCTTCTGCCACATTGATGCCTGGCATTCCCACACGTTCGCGCAGCTTGTTTATCGAGATGTCAATATCGTTCTGAGTAAGAGTGCCGAGCTCAGCTTTTGCTTCGGCATAGTTGAGCAGCACTTCTGCGTAGCGAAATACAGGCATATCCACATCCGAAGAACCCGTTCTATCGTTGTTATTACTATTAGAAGCAGGATCCTGTACAAACTTAACAGGTTGGTATCCTGTTGTAGCTACATTAAGCTCGGGGCCTATCATTCTTGTTTGATTAATGCGAGTATAACCGGGTGTACGCATGCTTTGTGCTAAACGTGGATCGCGATTAACAGTCTCTTCTTCAAACGACATCACTTCCCATCCTTCTATATCAGTAAACCTAGAGCCATCCTTCATAAGGTACGAGTTGACGAACTTACGAGTCAACCCGGGTCTGCCCTGAGAGGTCAACAATGTATAGGCCGATGCATTATTTCTAATTCCAAGCGCATAATCAAACTTTATTGCAAGTATATACTCATCTGTGTTAGCATTCTGATTTGCAAACAACATAAGATAGTCTTTATCGGGATTACCGGTAGAGTAAATCTTATATGGTCCCTTTTCAATAATTTCCAAAGCTGATTTAGCTGCTAAATCGAGATAGTAGCTGTAGTTGTTACCCTCAAGAGTTAGATTGTGATACTTACGGAAGGTTCCTTCAAAAAGAGTGAATCTCGACTTAAGAGCAAGTGCTGACCACCTATTTACACGATAAACACTCTTACCGGCAGGTAGGTTTGCTATAGCATAGTCAATATCCTCTATCATCTTAGTCATGATAAATTCTCTAGAGTCACGAGGCTTATAAAGCGCTTCGTCGGTTGAACTCAGCTGCACATCGTACCAAGGCACATCCCCAAAGCGCTGCACCTTTTCAAAGTAGAAGTAGGCACGGAAAAAACGGGCTACTGCACTATATTTTACAACCGCCTCTTTATCTTCACATTTATCTATATTCTCGAGCAATGTGTTGATTCTGCGTAGAGTACCCCAGTTCCATCCCGCTCCCGATGCAGGAACCGTTCTGCGATTTCCGCCAATCATAATTTCATCTAATATCGCATTTACTATAACATCGCTCTGTTCATCAAAAGGAGATTTATCAAGCAAGTCGTTGTAAAAAGGATTGCTAAACAATTCTAACTCAGTTGCATTCTTAAAGTAGTCGTAGTCCGACATCTTATCCTTAGGAGTCAGATCTAACTGTTCGCAAGATACAAACCCCGTTAAAAGCAAAATAGCTGATAATATTATTGATATTCTTTTCATTGTCTTCATATTTAAAATTTAAAACGTGATATCTATACCAAACATATAAGTAGCCGGCCATGGATAGAACGCATTGTTTTGAACAGCGCTAGAGCGACTGAAAGCTGCTTCAGGATCGATATATTTACTGTTCTTCTTGAGAGGAGACCAGTAATTAAGATTTTCACCCGATGCATATACACGTAAGTTTTCGATACCAATTTTTGATGTAAAGTTTAATGGAAGTGTATAACCTAAAGTTAAGTTTTTTAATCTCAAGTACCTCAGATTCTGTAAATACCTGTCGTTGGTTCTTGCAAGATAACCACCTGTTGCACCGTAGGCACGAGCCCTTGGGAAGTAAGAGTCGGGATTCTCTTCCGACCATAATTTATCAAGAAAATCTTTAGGAAGAAATGAAAGATAGGAGTAAGAAAAGCCACCCCAGAAATTCATGTTATGACCACTTGGATACCAATAATGGTTGCCAGTGCCCTGTAGAAATACCGAAGCATCAAATCCTTTCCAGTTAAATCCTGCGTTAACTCCATACGACAATGTCGGAAGTGAATTACCTAGTATTTTTCTATCACCCGGATTATCTACAGTATTCTGTCCAATGCCCCAAATGCCATCACCATCCAGATCTACAAATTTCACATCGCCGGCCATCCAGCCACCTCTAAGGCGACCGCTGCTATAGCTCAGATTAACCTCTTGAGCATATGCTTTAGCCTCTTCGTCGGTTTTAAAAAGTCCATCGGTCTCAAAGCCCCATATCTCTCCAAGTTCCATACCTTCATAATACTTCTTGGCGAAAGTCTTGTTGGGATTGTCATATTTGGTAATTGTGCTCTTGTAGTCGCTCAAAACTACTCCCACATTATAAGAGAAAGGACTGCTGGCTAGTTGAAACTGATCACGCCAGTTTAATGAAACCTCATAACCTCTTGTCTGCATATCGGCAGCATTCATTTCGGGCGATCCGGCACCATATACACCAGGTAAAGCCACACCCTCAGTAAGCATATCCAGTGTGTTTCGAGTGTAAATGTCAGCAACCAGATTCAATCTGTTTCTAAGCATAGAGAAATCTACTCCCAGGTTCCATTGCTGAACTGTTTCCCATGTCATGTCAGACGCTATTGGGTCGCTCAGCGATGAGTATTTTGCCTTAGTGCTTCCTTCTCCAAATGTATATTCACTGAAGGTATGCATAGAAACAAGGCGCATAAATGTGTAGTAGCTAGATACATTTTGGTTGCCAAGAGAACCAAATGATAGGCGCAGTTTTAAGTTATCCACCAAATCCTTTGCAGGTTCAAAAAACGACTCCTCCGAGATGCGCCAGCCTACTGATGCTGATGGGAACCAACCCCATCTGTGTTCGCTTCCAAAGCGCGAAGAACCATCATACCTACCGCTCAATTCAAAAAGATATCGACCCATATAGTCGTAGTTCAACCTGCCAAAAAAGCCTAAAAGTGCATATTCAGCTTGCCCCCCGCCAACACCGGTTTCGGTTACACCATCTTCATTCTGTCCCACCAAGTTGAGGTCGTCAAGATAAGGTGATGAAAGGTCGCGTCCCCATGCAGAAACACTTTTGCGGTGAAACGACTCATAGTTAAATCCACCTAATGCTGACACATTGTGCTTGTTGTTAAATGTCTCTTCATAATTTGCATAAATATTTGTAGAGTAAAAATTATTACTTGTAATACGTTCAGTGAGCTGGTTTTCGCCTGCTCCTGTGTTGTACGATTCCAGTTCAGCATCGGGATACTCTCTGAACCATAACTCCTGCGAGCGGTTTGTAGTTTGATTTTGATTGAAACGGTACGTAAAATCTCCTGTAAATTTTAGTGTCTCAAATGGTTTAAGTTCCAAGCGCGTTGTATTTGATAAGTTTATTCCTTTATCTAAATTTCTGTGCGATTGTTCATTAAGCATAATGTGGCGTCCGTTACCCACTTTGTAATTCAGATAAGGTGTGCCATATATCCACGATCCGTCAGGATTCTGCATAGGAAAGTTGGCCAAAGCATGGCGTGAACTATATGCAATTGTGTTTTCAATGTTGTCGTCGCCTAGTGAACTATATTTCGAACTGTATATTGCTGTATTGTTAGACAGAGTAGTCCAATCGTTCATCTTAAAATCAATCTTAGAGCGCAAATTATACCTGTCAAACAGGTCGGGATGCGCACGTTGCATACCCTCCTGGCGGTTGAAATTACCAGAAAGCATATAATTTATACCATTTGTGCCGCCATTAACAGAAATGTTGTGTTGTTGACTAGGGCGCTTTTCACGGTAAAGCATATCCCACCAGTCGTAATTACCATAATAAACCCATTGAGGGCGACCGTTTCTTACCTCTTCCACAACCCATGGACGGTCGGGATGTTCAGTAACATCGTTAACACGAGCCCAAAGCTCCTCCATATCCTTTTCAGAATATCTTATATAGTTGGTGCCATTGTCGGCCTGCCAGAATTTATTTACATGATAAACCGACCAGTAGCCACGATTCTCATAGTCGGTACTAGTAGTGGGTTGTTCCCAGCCAAGTCTGCCGCTGTAACGTACTACAGCTTTTTTGTCGCCCGCAGACCCCGACTTTGTAGTAACCAGAATGACACCAAATGCCGCACGTGCGCCATAAACAGCTGCAGCCGAAGCATCTTTTATGACAGAAATCGACTCAATGTCATTCGGGTTTATTCGTGACAAGTCGCCCGCATCACCCGTAACCCCATCAATAACCACCAACGGGTCGGTCTCATTTATCGAGTTCACACCCCTGATGTTAATAGAACCCGTGCTGCCTGGCTTACCAGACGAAGTGGTAATGTTTAACCCTGCAACAGATCCTTGTAGCATATTTGTAACCGAGTGCGACAGACGGTTTGTAAGTTCGTCGCTGTTCACAGTAGACACAGCACCTGTAAGATTTACTCGCTTTTGAGTGCCATAACCAACCACCACTAGTTCGTCGAGCAACTCGGTGTCTTCTTTCAAAACAATATTTAAATCGCCACTTCCACTCCAGATGACCTCCTTGTCGGAAAAACCAATGTATGAGAAAACTATTGTAGAATTAGCTGGCACTTCAAACGAAAAATTTCCATCTAAGTCTGTCACAATACCGTTGGTTGTACCTTTTTGAATAACGTTTACACCAATAAGAGGAATGTCATCGGTATCCACAACCCTGCCTCGTAAACTTAAATTTTGAGCAGTTGCCGATAACGAGAAACACATAAATAGTAAGAAAATAATGATGTGTGATTTAATACAAAAATATTTTTTTCGCATAAAACAATCTTTTGTTAAAATTTAAAACTGCCCGCAAAATAACCACTTAATAGTTACGATTTGATGACGAAATCGTTAAGTAAAAGTTACGGGAAGTTCAGGTTCTGATGTTCAGTCTTATACGAAGAGAGGTCAAGGTTAAAGAATCCAATTGAGTTACACGTACCTTCTCCTGAGCCACCTCAATGCCTCATTATTACCACTACATATCCTCCTCAATAAATATTGAGGAGGTAGCGGACTTGGTAGGGATATGTGCTTCTAATGCTACTCTAAATCGTAGAGTATTTTGTCTACTATTATTGGAAGTATTTTAGTGTCAACTCCAGCTTCTTGCAGCTCGTCGATATCATCTCCAAGTATAGTGTTAAAAGCATTAAAACTACCAGCAGCAGCTAGCGATAGTTTATAGTACTCAACAGCCTTATTGTTGTTGCCCAGGCAAAGTTCAACGTGCCCCGAGTTCAGGTAGTCGTGAGCGTTAGGTTTGTTCTCAAGAATGCGTGTGTAATAGCTTTGTGCAACATCAAACTTGCGAGATAAAAATGCACACCATGCAATTGATCGCCATGCACGAGTGTTGTTGTTTAATAGTTCAACTTTAAAGTAAAAGTTAAGAGCTTCGTTATACTGCTTAAGTTCAAGGTGGCAGTGACCTATGTTGAGCTGAATGTTAAGGTCGTCGGGTCTGAACTGCTCTAATCTTTTGTAATATTCAAGTGCAGTTTCAGGTTCATTTAAAACACGGTAGCAGTGGGCTATACGATTAAGCAGCCATGTGTTATTATCTTCTATTAAATCGGCGTGCAGGTAATCATTTAACGCTCCTCTTAAATCTGCCATCATTTGTTTACAATAGCCCATCTTCTGCCAGAATTCACTCTTTGGTGCAACCCTTTCTGAAAGCATCTTATAAGCACCTGCTGCCTCCTTGAAATTATTCTTCTCAAAGTAAAAGAGAGCAATCTGTTCAAGATATTTAGGTTGTAAAACTATAGGATGAAATTCTTCAATCTCATGAAAATTAAGTGGTAGATTAAAAATATCTTTGAAGTTTGAACTTCTTTTGTGTAGTTTAAAAAAGCGGTATAAATCTTGAATATATTGCTTTATAATTGAATCCTCTTTCTGACTTGGATTAAGTGCCAGCTCATCTTCCTGCATTTTCTTTATTTCGTCGCCTTCAGCACCGAGTTGACTAGCCATCATGCTGCGGTATTCCTCAGGCATTAGCATAATGCTGAAACAGAACGAATATTTGTCGGAATTACAAATAAGAGAAGTTTCAAACATCGATTTAATCATAGATGAACTATTTAATTCGCCACTAAATAGAGAGATAACGCTACTATGATTAGTGTCGAATGGTAGAAACCAGTTGCTTAGTTCGTTAAAGAATGGGTAATTCTTTAAGTTAGAGAAGGTAGAATGAAATACATCGGCCCCCTCCATCTGAAGTTCAGAAAACTCCTGAAGCTTATCGGTGAGTCCACTCTCATCGAGTATCTTCTGCCATTCGGGATTTTTTTCATCTATTCCAGATTCACCCATCCATTCGTCGAGTTTGATTTTTTTTCCAATCATTGGGCTTAGTTTCATCATCTCGGGAATAATTTCTTCATTAAGCCTTTTAGTAATCTTTTCAGTTTCATGCGCCTGTATATAGCCGGTTACAGCTTTCATAAACAAGCGATTGAAAAGAACATTATCGGAAAGGAGTTTAAGTCGATTACTACATTCAGGGTATAGTAGCCATCTATTTCTATATATCTGAAATATAGGTATTAGTCCAATAATTGCACGTGCAGCAATCTCTTGTTGGGGGTTTCTGCATGCATCAAGCATAAACAATATCTTAGAAGCATCAAATCTCTCAAATATATTAAGGGTAAGAGCAGAAACTACCATACATTTATCGTTTACCGGAATTACGGCATCATCAAAAAACTTATTGAGAGAATCAATAAAATCGTTGTTGGCGCGAGGAGAAGTATAGATGAAATAAAATAGATCACGTAATGTGATTTCATGTGCAAGTGAGTTTTTTCTTAACCTTGCATCCTTATCATCGCCCTCTTCAAGCAGATCAATAAAAGACGCAGTATCGGCTTGTTTTTTTATTATATCTCTATATTCATCAAGGTTTATAGTTTCATGCACGTTTTGCATTCTCATCTTCTCGTAAAAAATAGAGCTGCTGTCTTGTAAGAGAATACTCTCTGTTGCATCGTCGGTAATGATATAAATATCTCTGAATAATTTGTTGTATATCTTTTCTTGTTGTGGATCACCTTTTCCCTCAACCAGATAATGCAACATAAATTTATAGTTGGTTTCTAACTCTGTAAGCTTTTCAGATAACGACCAGTTGTGGCGTAATTCAACTAGTTCTTTAACGTTTTCTATAGCGTTTTTGAGCTTTTTGTTCTCTATATAATAGTAAATTAGTTCTCTTTTTTTATTTATATCAGTTGGACTCATAAATTTCTTACGTTGTTTTACTTTTTATTATAAGTATGGATGGAAGGTGCTCTATCCAGGGCAAATTAGTTCTTATTAATTTATTCCATCCCTCAATACCAAATATTGAAAGGTCTTGCAGACTAATAAAATTGGTATCAATCTTTTTATCAGAATCCCACAAATAAACCTTGTCATCAGTTAGCTTTTGGCAAGAGCTGTAGAATTTTTGTAATTTCTGATCCAGCTTAATAGCACCAATAGCGTCCCATATCATAATTTCTGCGTTCTCCTTACGTGCTAGCCTTGTTGCTGCAGAAGGCAGTACCTTAATATCCGACGGAGCAAGTATTGGAACAAAAAATCTGTTCAGTACCCTCATGTTGTTATTTATAAACAAACAAGTAGTTACTGAGTTCATCTCAAAGAGATCAGATAGTCTGCTCATTGTAAGCCACTCATCTGGCTTAAACTGACACTTGATTTCTGGTTCAGAAATAGTGGGGTCAATCTTAATCTTGCTCAACTTGCTGCATAGTGAAGGAGTGATATTTTTATTACTCATTCCATAAATCAATAGAGTGTAATTCTGGTCCTTTATTGTTCTTTTGATTTCAGCAATATGATCGTCGGTTTTTTTAATGAAGGTTCGAATACTAATTTTGTTTTTGTCCAATTTATCGATTATTCTCTTAAAAGCCTTACTTTGATACTCTTCTTCATTTACAGATTGTCCGAGTTGCACTTCCTCATCTGTAAGATGAAGAAATGTTATAGATGAATTTTCTGATCCGGAAGTGGTTAAGTAAGCAGCAGTTTCACTCATAGCCTTAGCGGTTTCAGCGTCGCTGAAGCAAACAAGTGTGTGTACTGAACCTTTAGTGTTTTCGACTGATTCCATATACAGTTGAGTTTTATTGCAAATGCTTAGGAATTAAGCATTTCACTGTCGAGCATAGAGTCTTTATAACCAAGGAAATAGAGAATGCCGTCAATTCCCACTGAAGAGAGCGACTGTCGAGCATTTTGTATAACTTTTGGCTTTGCATGAAAGGCTATGCCTAATCCGGCAATACCCAACATCGGCAAATCGTTTGCACCATCACCTACTGCAACAGTCTGTTTTAAATCTATTTTCTCTACCTGCGCAATCAGTTTAAGTAGTTCGGCCTTTCTTTTGCCTGTTACTATATCTCCAATGTAATTGCCAGTGAGCTTGCCATCAACTATTTCAAGTTCGTTGGCATACATATAGTCAAAACCATATTTATCCTTTAGATATTCACCAAAATAGGTAAATCCTCCAGAGAGAATTGCAGTTTTAAATCCTACTTTCTGTAGAACTTTCATTAATCTACCCAACCCTTCGGTAATAGGTAGATTTTCGGCCACCTCTTTAAGAACCGAAGCGTCAAGTCCTTTTAACAGCTTTATTCTCTGTTTGAAGCTTTCCTCAAAATCGATATCACCCTGCATAGCAGATTCTGTAATAGCCCTAACTTTTTCTCCCACACCAGCTCTTTCTGCCAGTTCATCTATAACCTCTGTCTGAATTAGTGTAGAGTCCATATCAAAGCATATTAATCTTCTCATTCGTCTGAACATACTCTCTTCCTGAAAAGAGATGTCGAAATTAAGTTCAGAAGAAAGTTCCAAAAACGACTGCTGCATCTGCTGGCGGTCTATTGGAGTGCCTCTGACAGACAGTTCTACACATGATTTAGCTGCACGTTCTTGTTCATCTAAAGGGATACGTCCGGTAAGCCTAATCATATTGTCTATATTCAAATTCTGATTCGCAATGATTCTTGATACGGATGCAATCTGTTTTGCCGTGAGTATACGCCCTAATAGAGTAATAATATATCTGTTCTTTCCCTGCATACTTACCCAGTTTGAATAGCGTTCTGCCGAGATAGGAGTAAATTTTACATTTACCTCCATCTCATAGGCTTTAAATAGCAGGTCTTTTAATATTTCTCCGGAATTGTTGTGCATAGATTTAAAAAGAATGCCAATTGCCACATTTCTATGAATGTCTGATTGACCAATATCCAGAATAAATGCACCATGTTTAGCTAAAATCTCTGTTAATGCAGCGGTTAGTCCCGGTTTATCTTCACCATTGATATTAACTAATATAATTTCAGAATTTTCCATATTTACTTTTTATTATAGCCTTATATAAAATTTAAAAGCTGTATGTTTTAAATGTTGTAGTTTAACGAAGTTATAAGGTTCAGATAACTGGTAAAGAAATCTGAGCGTAAATATCTTCGATGTCACTTATATCAATTTTATTAAAATCTTCTTCTCTAACAGTTATTATTAGTCCAGCCATATCAAGAGCTCCCGGGCTAATAAGAAACTTAGATTTTCCCTCGTTGTAATATTGCTTGGGCCTGTGTTGTTTACGAGGGAATATGTTTATGTTGTAGACGCCATTTTCATAATAAGAAATTATATTCATCATAGGCTCATCCTCGTTAGGCTGTAGTGATTTGAGATACTGATATACCTCTTCAAAAAGTTCTTTAGCCTCATCTATATTCTCGCTATTTATCATCATGCAAGATCTCAAATCATTATCAGTTTGCAGTAAAACATCTGATTTTAGTCCCGCCTGAAAATGAAAATGATCGGGTGCAGATGCACCGCATTTGGGGCCATTATAAAAAACAATATAACCCTCAAGCTGTTCAGAAAGAATTAGCATATCGCCAATTTTATTGCGAATTAGCTGAGGAACATGAGAGTGTAATGTAACAGTAATATGATTCTTGAGTATAGGATAAGGGTTACACAGAATAGCATATTTTTTTAAAAACGTAATGCTCTCCTGTTGTGATGGTCGGTTTTCTTCGCAAAGAAAACATGGCCTCTCTTGAAGATGTACCTTGCTGATGTCTGCTCCTGTTGAAGTTATTCTGGCAGGATTAAATTGTACTTCAATAAATGTGTTGTCGTACCATTCGAATTGTTTCGATTTAACTTTACTTAATTGATTGATAGCATCATGCAATTGATTCCAATTGTTTTGCTGCTTTAAAAAAAGGTTGTTAATCTCTTCTTTCAAGTCCATTTATACTCATAATTTTTAAAAACTATTAGAAACAAAGATAGCTAATATTTCTATTATAATATATTATACATTACTATTTGGGTATCAACTTTTTTTGTATCTTTGTGAAAGTCAATGAAGGGTAATTTTTTTAATTATGAAAAAAACATTTTTTGTCTTTTCCTGCATTTTTTTAGTGCTGCTTTTCTCTTGCAACCAAGGCGGAGAGAAAAAAGGTAATTTGCTAGATAATGACAAAGATGAATCCACAGTTTCAGGTAGTAGTTCAGTTGATCAAGTCGCGGCAGAGTGTGAAGACTTTAATATGTTTGTTGAAAGGTTTAGTAATGAAGAGTCGTTTCAAATGCAGCGTATTAAGTTCCCAATAAATATAGTTGTGCCAGATGCAGATGACGAAGGAATGGCTCCTATAGAGGAGACAATTAGTAAGTATGATTGGGAGCAGTTGGATTTAACTTACGACAGTACTTATCTGACCCGACCCTATAATCAGTACTATCAAGTAGTGAGATTCAAAAATGATACCGCAATTGTAGAAATACGCGGTATCAATAATGGAATATATGCAGATTATTATTTTGCTTTAATAGACAAAAAATGGTATTTAGTTACCCTATATGAAGCGTCATTTTGATGCTTTCAACTTCTCGTCACCAAAGCTAAGTGGCAGCAGGTCCTTAATGCTGTTAACAACATAAACACTCTCTTCGCTGTACATTAATATTCTCATAGGAGATCCAAATCTGTT
Source organism: uncultured Proteiniphilum sp. (assembly GCA_964478295.1). Taxonomy (GTDB): domain Bacteria; phylum Bacteroidota; class Bacteroidia; order Bacteroidales; family Dysgonomonadaceae; genus Proteiniphilum. Next base: position 14,828 of record CAYZHS010000008.1, read on the forward strand.
TTCAGCTTCGAGAAGTACCTGTCTGCAACCTCCGCAAGGAGTAATTACATCTTTGGTGAATTTGTTGTTGGTCCATGCGGCTATAGCGATAGTTACAATTTTTTGTTCGGGATATAATGAGTTGGCATAAAATGTTGCAACTCTTTCTGCACATAAACCCGACGGGTAAGCAGCATTTTCCTGATTATTGCCAGTTACAATTTCGCCATTTTCTAAAAGTAAAGCAGCACCTACTTTGAAGTTCGAATATGGAGCGTACGACTTTTCGGTTGCATGTTTTGCAGCATCAACCAGTTTTTTTTCTATATCGGTGCACTCCTCTAAAGGATAAACAGCTATCTTTGTAGTTAAATTTATTTCTCGCATATTTAGATACTTGTTAAAATTATAATGCAGATTAATTCTTACAAATATAGTTATATTCCGCAACTCTTAATCCTTATATCATTTTTATTTATATCAACTAGCTTGTTTGGGCAGTCGAGTGTAAGAACTTACGAGATATATATAGAAAAGTATAGCGATCTTGCTGTTGAACATATGGAAAGGTACAAGATACCTGCTTCTATAACTCTTGCACAGGGAATATTAGAGTCGGGTGCAGGAATGAGCGATTTGGCACGCCGATCTAATAATCACTTTGGAATTAAGTGTCACAGAGGTTGGACCGGAGACAGGGTGTTTGCAGCAGATGATACTCCCAACGACTGCTTCAGGAGTTATAGCAGGGTGGAGGACTCTTATCAAGACCATTCGGAATTTTTGGTTGGAGGTAGTAGATACAGGCAGTTGTTTGAACTCTCTATTACAGATTATAAAGGCTGGGCGAGGGGGCTGCAGCAATCGGGTTACGCAACAGACAGAGCTTATGCTAATAAACTTATTAAACTTATAGAAGATTATGAGTTGTATAGGTTCGATGATAGGAAATATCGAAAGGGAATAAGTCGGAAGGAGC
>CAYZHS010000008.1:15795-18661 GCA_964478295.1 uncultured Proteiniphilum sp.
ACCTGGAAACATCAGCCATACATAACTCACGGATTATTATATGTTATAGCTGTTGAGGGTGATACATATGGAAGTATTGCAAACGAGTTTGGTTTTAACGAAAATGATCTTTTGAAATTTAATGAGGTGCCTGCTGATTTTCCATTAAGCGAAGGTGATATTGTTTATTTTCAGAAGAAAAAAAACAGAGCCGATAAAGGGTATGAGTATCATACAGTACAAGTTGGAGAATCTATGTACAGTATTTCGCAGATGTATGGTATTCAACTTAGAAATTTATACCGACTGAACAAAAAGAGTTATGAGTATATTCCCGAAGAGGGTGATATGCTTAAGCTTAGATAATTAAGATATAGAATAAACAAAGAAGAAAAATAAAATAATTATGCAATATAATACACAAAAGGTTAAACTTACAATGCCGGAATATGGAAGAAATATTCAGAATATGGTAGACCATTGCGTTGGCATTGAGGATCCTGAAGAACGTAAAAGATGTGCCAACACGGTAATAGATGTGATGGGAAATATGTTTCCTCATTTGCGGGATGTAAACAACTTTAAGCACATACTTTGGGACCATTTGGCAATAATGTCAGATTTTAAACTGGATATTGAGTATCCATATGAAGTTATTAAGAGAGAAGAACTATATTCTGCTCCTGGAAAAATTGACTATAGTCGCCCTACAATGAAATATCGTCATTATGGTAAAATAATGGAGAAGATTATTGATATAGCTGCTAAAATGGAAGATGGAGATAAGAAAATACAGTTAGTGAAAATGATAGCTAGTCAGATGAAAAAGTCTTATGTTCAGTGGAATAAGAATGTTGAGGATGAAAAGATATATGGAGATCTTGCTGAACTGTCTGGTGGTAAGATAAAGCTAACCAGTGAAGATTATGTTATTCCGGATGTTAAGGTAGCTCCCAGTCGCGACAAACTTAAGAATATTAGACATCAGAGAAGAAGATAATAGTTATGATTTCTCTACAAGATATTATACAGGTAGGACGCACTCAGAAGCCTCATGGAATAAAGGGTGAAATAAACATTCTATTCAATAAAGCAGAATATGCCGATTTGGATAGTGAGTACTATTTTCTAATGATAGATAACATTCCAGTACCCTTCTTCATTGAAGAGTTCACATTTACAACTGATGTTGGTGCTCGTGTGAAGTTTGAAGATTTGAATGATGAAAAGAGTGCCTCAAAATATATAAATCTTGAAGTTTATTTGCCAAGAAAACTTGTGAAAGTGCCGGAGGATGAAGTAGCTGGCGATTGGAACTATTTTGTGGGTTATGAGGTAGTAGGAGTTGATGGTGAGTCTATTGGTGAGATTATTGGCGTTGATGATTCGACTATAAACGTACTTTTTGTATTGCAAAAAGATGATTTGGAGCTGTTGATACCAGCTACAGAAGATTTTATTACAGCAATTGATGAGAAGGGTAAGATTATAGAAATGGATCTCCCGGAAGGACTTTTAGAGGAGTGATATGTCTTTTCTACAACTTTCAGACTTAACTATAGGGTATCCTGATAAAAACAGGGTGAGAGAGATTCAGAGTAACCTCAATCTATCGGCAGATAGGGGAGAATTAATAGCATTAATTGGTAAGAACGGGTGTGGAAAATCTACATTAATTCGCACAATTGCCTGCCTGCAACCATTGTACAGTGGAAAGATTTTACTTGAAAATAAAGATTTAGTTAACCTAAAGCCTGAGAAGCGGGCGCGATTGGTTTCTGTTGTACTAACTGGTCAGCATTCCGTTGCATCTTTTAATGTAAGAGAGTTGATTTCTATAGGCCGAGACCCATATACAGGCTGGTTAGGCAGTTTGTCTGATAAGGATAATGAGATCATTTCAGATGCTATGAATATTACCTATCTGGAGGGATTTGATGACAGAAGTATTCATGAACTCTCGGATGGAGAGCGACAAAGAGTTTTTATTGCACGTGCGCTAGCACAAGATACCCCACTTATACTGCTTGATGAGCCTACATCTCATCTAGATTTGCCAAATCGTATAAATATTTTACTTCTATTGCAGAAGTTGGCTCGAAATACAGGAAAAACTATAATAATATCTACGCATGAACTAGAGACTGCTATGCAGGTAGCAGATAAACTTTGGCTCATGGAAAAAGGAAAAGGTGTTACAGTAGGTGCACCTGAGGATTTGGTTCTTAATGGAAGTTTTGAAGAGATTTTTCATCACCATTCATATGAGTTCGACAAAGAATATGGTAGTTTTATTGTAAAGGAAAACCTAGATAAGTTTGTAACAACAATAGTTAGTAAGCCCGACGGATTAATGGCTAGATGGACCACTAAGGCGTTGTCGAGAAAAGGATATAAAATTATTTCAAATGCACCTGTTGAACTTATGGTTAATGAAGAGAACAGAACATGGACACTAAGATATAATAACGAAACAATTGTCACTCACAGCATTGAAGAGGCCTTAAAAGCTTTATCTTATTTAAATTAGTTTTTATTATCTTTGTAAGATTTTGATACAACAATCAAATATGGAAGAGAAGAGACGTAAAATTGCTATTTTAGGATCAACTGGTTCAATTGGTACTCAGGCACTTGATGTTATTGAAAAACATAAAGATAAGTTTGAGGCATATGTGCTTGTTGCTAACAATAGGGTTGAATTACTTATTGAACAAGCACGCAAGTTTTTACCGGAAGTTGTTGTAATTGGCAATAAGGATAAATATAATCAACTTAAAGAGTCGCTGAACGATTTGCCTATAAAAATTTGGTGTGGAAGTGATGCAATTGAAGAGGTTGTAAAAGATGATAACATAGATTTGGTGCTAACCGCAATGGTTGGTAT
>CAYZHS010000009.1:0-18398 GCA_964478295.1 uncultured Proteiniphilum sp.
TTCTCCGGATGATAAGCATATGTGTGAGTATGACCATGTAGTGAAACGTTGAAACTAGCTTCTTTAAGCACCTCTCCCCATTCAATTAAACAGGGATTATAAGAATTTCCATTAAGACCGTAAACAGGTATATGATGAATTAATACTCGTTTTGCAGCCATTTTAAACTGAGAGCTATTAATCTCTTCTTTCAAAAAATCAGTCTGGTCTTTTCTTAAGCCACTGAAATTATTTAATCCATAATACACAGGATGACTATCATCTTTATCTTCACCACAATCGAGCATCACAAACCTTGTATCACCCCAGTTAAATGACCCATATGTTTTATCATCAACATAATCCAGCAGACTTCTAAGTCCAATAGAATAAGCATTACGTATCTCATGATTACCTCTTATATAGAATACCGGAACTGTTTCTGCTCCAACTTTCTCGTTCATATATGAGAGCGATGCAACAGCTTGATTCTCGTTTCTAGGGTCGTCAATATTATCACCATTAAATACAACAAAATCATAATCAATATCTGCAATTAGATTAGACAACTGATCTATAAGTGTTCTCCTTTGATGCAGATCGTTAAAAATAATCGCTTTGAAATCGGTCTCATCTTCTTTGGGAAGCCTGAAAGTATAAGTATCTGATACTGCAGTCTCTCCAAATTCTTTTCTGTAAGCCTCGTAAACAGTTATTTCTCTTGAACATACCCTGTAGCTATAGGTTTCACCGGGAGTCAAATTCTCTAATCGTAATTTATGATGAAAATTATTCACAATCATCTGCCCATCTACATACAGCTCCATTCTATGATTGAGGTTTCCATCAGCACCATACTCCACCCAACTGTGAACCGGAACATTTGTCAACCACGAAATAGTAATACCATTTCCTGTAGGATTTTGTAAATAGGGTTTTGTGCGGAAGATTACTGCTTTCTCTGTATGAAGTCTGACATCGGCATAAAGTGGTCTGTGGTCTGAAGCAACACTCTCATCAATAACTCCTTTATCGGTTAATGGCGACCAACCGACTGCTCCGTTATGACCAAATATATAATCTATACATTTTGTGGGATTATCGGCAGGAATTGTATATTGATTACTTGGAACAAGCGATTTAAACTCACTCATAAACGATTTAACTACCTCCGACTCTGGAGTTGCATTTATATCGCCTACCAGGAAAAATGGTTTGTCTTCATTTAGCTTCTTAACTTCTCGCTTAATAATTTCTACAGCTTTCATCCTGTCGTCTGCATTTAGTGAGAAATGTGTATTGCCAAAGTAATAATTCTCTAATTCAACTATAAGAAGCATTCTGGGTTCATTTCTACAAGGTAGTGGCACTTTTATAACATTTATAGGCTTCTCTTTTGATAATATTCCAATACCATATTTGCCTCCGTCATAATCAATTGATGCAGCATATGTTGAATACATCAAAGTTTCGCGCGATAATACATCAAGTACATCAACCCCTTTACTCCTTCCGGTAACACTGTCCAATTCCTGAATCCCAATAATGTCTGGAGCCACATTCTTAATTATATTTGCAATTCTATCATAGTCTGTAATATCATCCAACCCTTTAGCATTACGTATATTATATGACATCAATCTGATAGAATTTTCTTCTTTAGGGGAGATTGATTGTGCAAAAGATTTTATACTCAATAATGTTGTATTAATGAGCAACAATAAAATAAATGTTGAAATAATCTGTTTTTTCATTATTATAGATAATTTAGTTTACTATTAGTGGGGCTATAAGTGAGTATCCTTTATCGTTTGGATGCAATCCATCGGTAAAAAACGACTCATCTATTTCACCGTTTTTAGTCAGCTTATCGCTTACATCAATAAAACTCCATCCATTATCATGAGACATTGAATAGATCTGTTTATTAAGATCATTAACCCTCTCTTCATGACCGCGTCTCGGCAATATACCAATAACCTTAATTTTAGCATTTGGTTGTCTTACTTCAACCTGTTTAAGCAGGAACTTTAATCCCTCAACAATTTCTTCATCAGTATTTATACCAATATTGTTTGTTCCAATCATAACCACAACCTCTTCTGCATTGTATCCATCAAGTTCTCCATGATAAACCCGCCACAAAACATTCTCTATCCTATCCCATCCGCAACCTAAATTAAAAAAGCCATTAGGCTCCATAAACTTATTCCAGCTATTGCGACCATTAACTATACCCTGTTCATCATTCCAGTAGTGAGTTATAGAGTTGCCTATTATAACTTTTACTGGAGAATTATCTTCAATCATCTCAAGCTTTTTTCTATGCCTGTTTTTCCACTCATATATATTTGGCTCTCTGCGCTGACTAACAGGCTTAGTTGTCACAATTTTGCCAATAGGCATCTTTAGGACATGGCGAACTATTTTTTCATAAGCATCTGCATAAACCTGCATCCCCAAATCATTTGGATGTATGTAATCTACTGCACCATCTGCAGGAAAATCTATGCTATCTTTATATAGATAATATATATTGTTTACACCTGCTTGTTTCAATGAATCGAACACCATTCGTGAAGCTCTGTTGAGCCTTTCAGATACCTCTCTTCCTCCTGCTATCATTTCATCATTTAAATATCCTATATGATCTGTGATTAAAATTGGTGTATTACCTTTATCTCTGATTGCAGAGACAGCATAAGCAGTTCTTTTTTTTATCTCATCATCAGTAAGATTACCCATATTTGGGAGTCCATCGTAAATTATCAGCGAAGCATCAATTTCTTTTATTAAATCTATCTTCACCTTTTCGAGTGGTCCATTACCTGAATATCCAAGATTAATTACAGGAAAATCGAGTTTACGTGACAAAATATTAGTCCAAGCCATTCCTGGTCTAGATGCACAAGCACCTTGAGCAATTGAAGTACCATAAACGACAATTGGCTTTTCTTTTAATAAAGGTATAAATGAAAACTCAGCCGATTCCGGAACACCTATCTCCATCCATGTTACACTGTTATATAGAGGTAAAAACAATCGATACTCATACCCTTTTTTGTGATATTTGTTTTCGATAATATTATTATATGTAAAGGTAATAGTATCGCTAAAGTTATATTTATCTGTTACTAAACGCCAATTGCCATCAGGGTCTATTGCATACAAATCTACACCCGATGTGCCTGTAGCCGGCATATGATGCATTGCATAACCACCACTTACACCATATCTAACTTCAATTTTATCGGCATTGGAATAGAAGTGAATAGCTAACCCTGCTGAATTTTGAGACAGGTTCCACAATCTACTTCTAACAACACTCTTCACTCTGTCAGGCAACCTCTGATAGCTACTCTTTATTTCATCACTCCAACCTCTGTTCTGCACTACAGGAAACGCAGATTCCAATGGGTTATACCATTTTGTTTGACTAATTAAGTTTATTGCAACCAGGAACAGCAAAAAGCTAACAAGGGTTTTTCTCATAACTATTTTAATTCGTTTTATTTATTTTTTTTAGCTTTAAAACTCATTACTCCCATTGAAGTGTTAACAGTGCCTACAATAATGGAGTCTTTTACAATAGCCTTCAGGTCTACAAGTTCATTTTCTATATAGACCTCTCCTTTTAAAGTGTCTTTTTCTAAAGTTACATCCTTCATTTTAATCTTATATCCTGAGTTTACCTCAACCTCACCTGTAACTACTCTACCGTATCTGGTTAGCACTAAATTACCTTTTTCATAACCATAGGGTGCTTCAGGCACTTCGTAACTCCATACACTCTTAGTACTTTTCTGGTTTTGTGCATAAACAAAAACCGTAACTACACTTATTAACATTACAATAAGAAGAGCTGTTGTCTTTTTCATTACATTATAATTTTAGTTAGTCATAAAAAATTCCCTAAATATACAATTAAAAATTAAAAGATAATAAAAACGGCACAACTCTATAACTGAGCCGTGCCGTTTATTTTATTATATACTGAGCTTACCTCCTACTCTACCCCACTTCTTTTAAGTAGTGCATCTATTGAAGCATCGCGACCTCTAAAATTTCTATATAGATCTTCGGGTTCTTGAGTGTTACCAAGTTCTAGAATATTTTTCCTGAATGAGTTGGCTGTAGTTTTATCAAATATTCCATTCTCTTTAAACAAAGAGAATGCATCTGCCTCCATAACTTCAGACCATTTATAACTATAATAGCCTGCAGCATAACCGCCAGAAAAAATGTGACTAAAAGATGTAGACATACAAGCTTCAAGAACAGTTGGAAGAAGCTGAACTCTTGCCATTGCATCTCTTTCAAAACTTCTAACCGGCGTATCTTTGTTCTCTACTTCAAAGGGGTTTTCTAATGAGTGCCATGCCATATCGAGATAACCGAATGAAAGCTGTCTTAATGTAGCGTAACCAACATTGAAGTTAGATGCATCGATAATATTCTGTAGTAATTCATCAGGCATCTTTTCGCCAGTTTGATAGTGAAATGCAAACCTGTCGAGATACTCTTTCTCAGTTAACCAGTTTTCCATAAAGTGCGAAGGCAGTTCCACAAAGTCGCGATATACACTAGTTCCCGAGAGCGACTGATATGTAGTTTTAGATAACATACCATGTAAAGCATGACCAAACTCATGAAGAAATGTTTCAACCTCGTTGAACGTCAAAAGTGCAGGAGTAGTTTCGGTGGGACGAGTGAAGTTCATAACTATAGTAACGTGTGGCCTGCTATCCACGCCATCTTTTATAAACTGACTTTTAAATGACGACATCCATGCCCCTGAGCGTTTGCCTTCACGTGGATGAAAATCTGTATAAAGTACAGAGATAAAGTCGCCATTTTCGTCAAGCACATCAAATGCCTCCACTTCAGGGTGATACACCTGTATGTGATTATTCTTAATAAACTGAAGTCCGTATAAATCTGAAGCTAATCCAAACACACCCTTCTTCACGTTCTCAAGCTCAAAATAAGGGCGTGTCATCTCATCATTAACACCAAACTTACTATTCTTTAGCTTGTCGGAGTAATAAGACCAATCCCATGGCTTAATTTCGATTGGCTTACCCTCCATATTTGCAGCAAATGCCTCAACCTCTGCAACTTCTGCTTTAGCTACAGGTGCAAACGACTCTGCCAGCTTATCTAGTAAACCAAACACGCCTTCGGCACTCTTTGCCATCCTATTCTTAAGCACGTAGTCGGAGTAGCTTTCGTAACCCAAAAGATTAGCAATTTCAAGTCGAGTGTTTACAATCTTAGCCACATTTTCGCGATTATCAAACTCTCCACCCTTCACATTCTTAGTATTATATGCCATATAGAGCCTTTCGCGAAGATCTCTACGTGACGAATACTGCATAAAACCAATATAGCTGGGACCAGTTAAATCGAATACCCAACCCTCTTTACCTTTTGATTTTGCTTTAACAGATGCAGCATCAATTAGGCTTTGAGGTAATCCCGCCAAATCAGACACATCAGTCAACAACATCTCATAAGCATTAGTCTCACGCAAACTATTTTGTCCAAACTCTAAAGTAGCTTTACTCAGCTGCATAGAAAGAGCTCTGTACTTCTCTTTATCTTCTGGCGATAAAGTAGCCCCACTATTTTCAAAACCTTCGTAATACTTTTCAACCAAACGTTTTTGCTCACTAGTCAGGCCCAATTCTTCTCTTTGATTATAAACAGACTTTACTCGTTCAAATAACTTCTCATTCAAATTGATATAGTTTGAATGTTCAGACATCTTGGGACTCAAACGCTGAGAGATATCCATCATTTCGTCGTTACTTTCTGCGCTGAGCAAATTATAGAAAACACCGCTTACTCTACTCAGCATCTCACCGGCAAACTCCAAAGCTTCGATAGTATTTGCAAATGTTGGCTTATCTATGTTGTTTGCAATTGCGTCAACTTCTGCCTTATGCTCGGCTATAGCCTTATCAAATGCAGGTTCAAAATGCTCTATCCTAATTTCATTAAAAGGAGCTGTTCCATAAGGTCCTTCAAACGGCTTGAAAAATGGATTATCATTAGCCGAAACTACTGTTGTCATCATTATAAATAATATTAATATCTCTTTCCTCATAAAATTTGGTTTAGTTTACAAAGATAATAATTGCTTTAAATAATATATATACTTTCTATTTATCAAAAAGTGATGTTGACCATTACAGGAAAGTGATCTGATGGGAAATGGCCATATTGAACATCAGTTAATACACCATATTTATTTACCATAACATCTTTTGTAACCCATACATAATCTATCCTATTTTTCATTTCGGCATTTATATTAAACGAATTGAATGTACCAACCGGTCCGTATGGAGGTTGTATTGCAACCTCATATGAATCATTCAGAAGTCCATCATTGCGAATCAGTTGAATAGGCTCAGAGTCTGGAGTAGCGTTAAAATCACCTGTAACAATTGATGTATATCCTTCTGCAATCTCACTTATTCTCTGCAAAAGGAGCAGTGACGACTCTCTGCGGGCCACCACTCCCTGGTGGTCGTAGTGTACATTAAATACAAAAAACACTTTCCCGGAAGTGACATCCTTAAATTTTGCCCAAGAGCACACCCTGTTGCAGCAATTAGCATCCCACCCTTTACCGGGAACATCAGGAGTTTCGGATAACCAGAAATCGCCATTATCTAAAACCAGGAACCTATCTTTCTTATAAAAAATAGCCGAATGCTCACCAGCACTTTCTCCATCGTCTCGCCCCGCTCCAACATAACCATAACCACCCTGCTGCAAGATATCATTTATCTGATGAATAAACCCCTCCTGAGTGCCAAACAGATCGAAATCGTGAAACCGGATAAGTTCGTTTACCATTTCTTTACGATTTGGCCAAGCATCTAATTTATCATTAGGTGTATCCATGCGTAAATTAAAAGAGGCAACATTTAATGTTGTAACATTACTGTTTTGAGCAGACACTGCAAAAGTCATCATAAACAAGAAACTAATAAATACAATTTTTGTTCTCATTATATAGTTTATTTTTGGATTATACATTTAGATTAAACATTTACAAATCTAGCAAAAATTGAGCCCATTTACTACCAGACTAGTAAATATTTAGATTAAAACTCTATGCCTGATAATTTATTCTATATCAACCCCGCTATATTCTTAAATTGTAATTTTCGCTCTTTCCAGTCGGGCATAAATTCAGATAATAATGAATAGAACCTTTTTGAATGATTCATATGTATCAAATGACATAATTCATGAGCCATCACATACTCAATAAAGCTTCTGTTGTATTTCATCAGCTTAATATTCATAGAGATGTTACCTCTGGATGAACAGCTCCCCCATCTCGTCTTCATACTTTTCAGGCTTATCTTTGCTGGAGTCTTATCGTACCTGCTTTTAAACTGATTAATTACAGGCATCATTATTTCGGGCATCATTTCGTTAGCTTTCTTTCTGTACCAACTATCCATCAATAGCCTCACCTGCAGCTCGTCATTACACTCCACATCAATACATTTACCATTGAGGGCAACTCTGTTTACTGGTGCAGCAGTTACGTTCAACTCATACTCTTTACCTAAAAACAGATGCTTCTCACCACTTGTATAAATATCTGTATGGTTCAATCTCTGCTCTTCAAACCTCTTTTTGTGCTTCAATATCCAATCGATTCTTCTGTTTAACAACTCATCAATCTGCTTTTTGGTTGCACGATGCGGTGCGCGAACAACAACACTCCCATCGGAGTTAACAATGATTCCGACAGTTTTACGAGAAGATTTTATGAGAGAATATTTAATAGGTTCGATATTATTACCCATTACTATTTAAAGAATTTGCTTTTAGAACTTTCTTCAGGAATCAGCTCTTTAAAAGCATTGTATGCCTCAACAGGAAAATCGGTTGAAAGTATATCAGCACCGCCATTTATCAAATCAACATAAACATCCTGCCCTCTTACCATAGCACTGTTATCAAGATTACCCATTGTTCCAAGAATGGTATAAATACCCAATTCATGAAGAGTGTTGTTGAACAACTCATCACGTGCAGATGTACCTGTGAAAGCAACTACCTTACGCAAGTCGATATTCCTACTCTGCAATCTTTCAAGTTCTTCTGCATTTCTCAATGTAACGGATAAAAACAGTGATGGGTATTTTTGATGTATACTTTCTGCCACATCTAAACTATAGGTAATTAACGCAGCGAAAGGTTCAGCGTTTTTACTAATAATCATATCTGCAACATCATCCAAATTGCTAACCGATTTCACATCAACAGTAAACATTGTCTTTCCTCTGCCCCAATCAAGAACCTCCTCAAGAGTTGGCACACCCCCCGATACTTCATTGCCTTTATGATCTACAAGTGAAAGAGCTCTAATTTCATCAATGGTTAGGCTCTCAATAGACTTGTCTTCTGTTGCTGTGCGCCCTGTAGTTTCATCGTGCATCAACATCAATATGCCATCTTTGCTTCTTCTAACATCAAATTCGATAATTGCAGGAACATGACTTAAAGTATATTCAAACATCTCAATAGTGTTTTCTGTATAACCAATATAGTATCTGCCACCCCTATGAGCAGATACCATAGGTATACGATCTTCAGTCCATGTGAAGAAATCCTCAGCCTCCTGAGTATTATTAATTACAATATTATGTAACTTTACCTTTTCTGTATTTATTTCTGAACAGCCTGCAAAAGCTATGCTTATAACTATTACGAGTAGAGTATGTAAAAAAGATCTTTGTTTCATATCTATAAATCTAACATTCAACAATTACAATTTGAATCCCCAAAGATAAAACTTAAATAAATATTGATAATCATTTAAATTAAAATAGGTTTAAGTTTTTATTGTCCTTTAATTGTATATATTTGTATTTAATGACAAATAATTCAAATACCGTACATGACACACAATATGATAATACGACTTTTGCGCATCATGAAAATGCTTACAGCCAACACTATGTACACTGTTGAAGATATTGCGCAGCGACTTAACATTTCACAGAGAACAGTTTATAGATACATTAATGGCTTTAAAGAGGCAGGGTTTGTAATTAAGAAAAGTGGTAATTTTATCAGATTAGACAAATCATCACCCTATTTTAAAGAAATTAGTGAGCTCATACATTTTACCGAAGAAGAAGCATATATTCTTAAATCGGCAATTGAGAGTATCGACGAGACTAATATACTGAAGCACAACCTAAAGAAAAAACTTTACACAATATACGACTATAGTATTTTAGCTGAGACTATTGTAAATAAAAAAGAATCAAAGAATGTAAAATTGCTGGTTAATGCAATTGAAGACAAAAAACAGGTGTTGCTGAAGAACTACCTGTCGGCACATGGAGAGACTATACGAGATAGGATGGTTGAGCCTTTTGCATTTACAACCAACTATGTGCAGGTATGGTGTTTTGATACTGAAGAACAAACAAACAAGCTGTTTAAAACATCCAGGATAAACGCAGTGGAGGTGTTAAACAGTCATTGGAAGCATATTGACAGACACTGTGAAGGACATATAGATATTTTCAGAATTAGCAGCGACACTCTATACCCTATTTGCCTTAAACTTAATGTAAGATCGTATAGTCTTCTTATTGAGGAGTATCCGCTTTCTGGCAAATATATCGAAAAGAAATCTGACAACGAATGGATTCTCCAAACCGAAGTATGTTCATTTGATGGTGTTTCACGCTTTATATTGGGACTTTGGCATGACATTGAGATAGTAGAGTCTGACGAGCTGAAAGAGTATATCCAGGAAAAGATTGAGAGGATGGCAATAAGTATTACTGAAAATAGATTTGAAACTTAAAATAAAAACGGGCATTTATTGGCATACTATTTGCAAAATCATTACAATAAATCAAATTTATTAAAATGGATAACAATATGTGTTTTTTAAATATAGCGAAGAGCAGATACACTACTAAAAAGTACGACTCCAGTAAAAAAATTGACAGCGAAACAATTGAAAAACTTAAAGAAATTATAAGGTTGAGTCCCTCATCAATTAATAGTCAACCATGGAGGTTTACCTTTATTACTGATGAGAAAGTTAAGAGTCAACTGGCAGAATTTTCACTTCACAATAAAAACAAGGTTTTAGATGCAAGCCATATTGTAGTGTTTAGTGTTGTAAATGATGTTGAATCTTTCGAAAAGATGAAGCTTGCAAAGTTGCCTGAAGGCGCAACAGCTTATTACAATAGGGTTTTGAAGCCTCGCAGTAATGAACAGATTATGACATGGCTAAAATCTCAAGTATATCTGTCGCTGGGATTCTTTCTGAGTGCAACTGCAAGCTTGGGTATAGACTCTACTCCTATGGAGGGTATAGAAACAGTGGAGTATGATAAAGTTTTGCAGGATGAAAATTATAAATCTTTGTTTGCAGTTGCAATTGGATATCGTGACGAACAAGATGTGAATCAACCTGATATTACTCCAAAATATCGTTTAGAGAAGGATGATGTTATCAGAACAATTTAAGTCTTAAACTTGCAAGAGAGTCAATTCCTTAATTGACTCTCTTAATTTATTTGCTTTAACACGAAACTCCTCTTCATTACCAAACTCAAAAAGGCGAAAAACTTCTGTTTTACATATCTTACATCGGCCAAATATTTTCACATCGTTCACTTTCGTAAGATATATCTTATCAACAAATATACCTTTAAATGCAAAGCTGTTACAATAAGAGCAGAAAACATTGTTTTCAATTATAATTTGATAAAACTTTTTATCAAGGCCTGTAAGCAATACTCCTAATTGAAATTTGTTTATTTCTATTTCAGGGTGCACTTTCATATTTCCCTCTGTCTACTTAATATAATAACAACTCAAAAATAAACAGATTTCACCATTTGTTTGCATATACTGCAAACAAAAGCGAATTATATTTTAAAAATCTGACACATTTTGACAATGTTTGTCAAACCTCTTTAGTTTGAGGTAAAATAAGATTAAGTATTACACCAATCATTGCCGAAAGTCCAATCCCAGTCATACTGATATCACCTATTGTCAGCACCGCTCCTCCAATGCCTGTAGTTAATATAAGTGACACAATTATCAAGTTGCGGGTATTACTCATATCAGTTTTGTTATGTATCATATTGTTGACTCCTGTAGCTGCAATCATACCAAATAAGAGTAACATTATACCACCTAAAACCGAACCGGGTATGGATCTAAGAAATGCACTCACTTTACCCACCATTGAGAAAAGAATTCCTGCAACTGCTGCTATTCTAATTACTACAGGATCGGTTACTTTTGTAAGCACCATTGCTCCTGTCACCTCTGAGTATGTAGTAACAGGAGGCCCTCCTATAAAACCAGCAAAAATACATGCAAGACCATCACCCAACATTGTGCGGTGCAATCCAGGCTCTTTTACAAAGTCCTTATTTGCAACCTGACTAACTGTATACACATCGCCCACGTGCTCAATAACCGGAGCAATTGCAACTGGTATCATAAACAAAATAGCACCCCATGAGAACTCTGGTTTTACAAACTGAGGCAGACTAAACCATGCGGCCTCTGCAATCCCTGTAAGGTCTACTCTGCCCAAAAGCACTGCAGCTATATATCCCACTACTATTCCTGCAAAAATGGGGATAAGCTTTAACAGTCCTTTTGCAAACATACTAACCACAATTGCTGTAATTAGTGCTATTATAGCAAGTAGCCAATCTTCTGCTGCCATATTAACACCTGTACCTGCAAGAGACAATCCAATGAGCATAATTACAGGTCCTATTACTACAGGGGGAAAAAGACGTTTGATAAGTCTAATACCTTGCCATTTAACAAGAGCACTCATCAGGAAATATACCAGGCCTACTGCCACTAAACCCGATAATGTACCTGCAATACCATAAAGCTCGGTTGCTTTTACTATAGGTGCAATGAAAGCGAAGCTACTACCTAAAAAAATAGGGACAATGCCTTTCGTTACTAAATGAAAGATCAGTGTCCCTACTCCTGCTGTAAAA
Source organism: uncultured Proteiniphilum sp. (assembly GCA_964478295.1). Lineage (GTDB taxonomy): Bacteria > Bacteroidota > Bacteroidia > Bacteroidales > Dysgonomonadaceae > Proteiniphilum. Next base: position 12,024 of record CAYZHS010000009.1, read on the forward strand.
AGCGCCGTTGATGGGTCTAGCCCGACTAATAAAGGTACTAGTACTGTTGCACCAAATGCAACAAAAAGAAACTGTACTCCAACTATGGTTTTCTGTACCGGGGAGAGTTGTTTGTTGTTCATTAATTGTTAAAATAAAATTTTGGGTGCAAAGATAGATTTTTTTCTTGAGATAGAATATCCTTTAATGAATATATACCCTGAAATTTGACTATTAATAAAAAATAAAGCTATTGACTTATAGAGTTAAGTCAATAAAAAAACGGACGTCGAAAAAACAACATCCGTTCTTAAATTAATCTTTCTATACTCTAAAGGATGAGACTTAAATCATCGGGAGTAACATTCATAGCTTTTATAACTCCATCTTCATCAATCAAGTAGCTTCGGTAACCCCTGTTCAGCTTAAAATTTCTATACAAATCTGAATCGGTTCCGTTAACATCACAAAACTGTGAAAGTGCGTCGAGGTTATCCATTGCCATTGTTCTCTCTACTACGTTTTTATTCTCATCGAATGCTATAGAGATAAATTCAACATCATTATCAATCATCTTAAGATAATTGTGCAATCGAACATTGTTGGCTCTGGATTGGGCATCATACGTTGCCCAGAAGTTAACCACAACTTTTTTGCCTTTGTAATCACTCAGTAGAAAAGAGTCGCCCTCCAAATCCGTTAAAACAATTTCAGGAATTATTTCTCCAGGATAATAACCTATTGATGGGGCTGCGTCTTTTACAGAACCTGATGATAACGCAAGTGAAAATATTGCAATCAGGCAAAAGTTCACATACTTCATAAAATAAAATTTTGGTTAGTAATTAGATTAGCTGCTGCTTCTCGCAATTGCTAAATCTCTTATCTATAGAGACTTTTCGCTAAAAGTCTCAAATTCACGTGTCAAAAGTACGTCACTTTTTTGTAATAGAGAACTTTTAGGATAAAAAAAACACTTCGAAATGTTAAAACATAAATACTCATCTCTGTTCGCAAAGAACATAAAATATCCTATATACTTATCTACCTGAATATTACACCACATCCACCCTACTGCAAATTATTGTGGTAGACTACATCTATAACTGATTAATTTTAGTTAGCAGCAGTAAAAAAACTCTCTATAGCCTCAATTGATGTGTCTTTTAATATAACAATCTTGTTTTTATCTAAAAGATAAAGCGTTGGAATTGCCTTTATATCATAAAGCTTTTTATGTGTTATCTCCATACCTTTATCATAACTGTGCACCCAGTTCTGTGGCATTTGTGCCATATGCGAAAGCCATAAATCTATATCCTTATCGGGATACAATGTTAATATGGTCAACATTTTACGGGCAGCACTATTTAAAGCAAGCGCATTATTTAAAGCTTGCGAACTATCAAGTTGCTTAGTTACCGTTTCGCAGGTGGGACAACCTGGATTTGAAAACATTAAAAGTGTATATTCGCTTTGCAGGTTATATAGCGATTCTGTCTTACCAGAAGCAAGTGTATAGTTGAAATTATTAGCTTTTTCTCCTATCCTGTTTTTCATTACCATTTCGTACTGGAACTTATAGATTGATTTTTCGGCATCGGTCAAAACATCCGATGCAATCAGCTCACTTAATACTGGTATATAATACTCTTCGTTGCGAAATGGGGAGTTAGGATCATAAAAATACTTTTCAAATAAATTGCCAAAATGTGAATGCATCGCACTCTCTGCCTCTGATCTCTTAACAGTCTCCCTTAAAGATCTATCAGCCACATCTTTCGATACATAATTAAGTATATTAATATAATCTACAAATGCTTGTTCTGTTATTTCGGGTCGCTCTATCAGATTACTATTAGTGAAGTCAAACCTATCCCAATAGTGCATAACAAGGTATACAGCACGTTTGTCGTTATCAGTAATAGTTTCAGGTATTTCTGGCAGAATGAATGTATCGGGCACTATAGACTCTGTTTTTACCGCATCAATTGAATTAGCAAAGAGGTCTTGTTTGTTTGATTCTGTTTTTTTACTCGATGAGCATGAAACATTAACAAATATCACTATAGAACAGAGAGCAATTGAGAGATAAAAGAATTTATGATTCATAGCAATTTATATTCATTATTTAATGTAAAGATAATAAGCTCAGTCGAAATAACTCTATTACAGCACAACAATTTGTAAAATCTACTTTTGAACATATTGAGTTTGGCCAGTAATTTTTGTACATTTGTAAATTCACTATAGCAATTTTTCATACATGGATAATTTTATTGTTTCAGCAAGAAAATACAGACCATCAACGTTCCGCTCAGTCGTGGGACAGGAAGCATTAACTACAACTTTGAAGAATGCTATTACAGGTAAAAAGCTAGCACATGCATACCTGTTTAGCGGTCCAAGAGGAGTTGGAAAGACAACTTGCGCAAGAATTTTTGCTAAAACAATCAACTGCTTTAATCTCACAAGTGAAAATGAAGCTTGTAACAATTGTGAGTCGTGCATTTCTTTTAACGAACAGCGTTCTTACAATATTCATGAGTTAGATGCAGCATCAAACAATGGTGTTGATGACATTAGGTCTCTGATCGACCAGGTGCGTATACCGCCACAGATAGGTAAATATAAAGTATATATTATTGATGAGGTTCATATGCTTTCATCGAGTGCTTTCAATGCTTTTCTAAAGACACTTGAAGAGCCGCCCGCACATGCAATATTTATACTTGCAACAACTGAGAAACATAAGATAATTCCAACAATATTATCGAGATGCCAGGTATACGACTTCAATCGTATCAACTTAAGCGACATTGTTGAACATTTACAATATGTAGCTAAACAAGAGGGTATAAACGCTGAACCAGAAGCATTAAATATTATAGCTCAGAAAGCTGATGGTGGTATGCGCGACGCTCTATCAGTTTTTGATCAGACAGCCAGTTACACACAAGGCAACATAACCTATAACGCTGTAATTGAAAACCTCAATGTTTTAGATTACGAATATTATTTCAAACTAACCGAAGCAATTCTTAAAGGTGATGTGGTTAACTGTCTGTTGATATTAAATGATATATTAAACCGCGGATTTGAGGGTCAGTACATTGTTAGTGGCATAGCTTCGCACTTTAGAGATTTACTGGTATGCAAAGATGCAAAAACAGCCGAGTTGTTTGAAGTTGGAGCCTCTATCAGAGACAAATATATTGATACCGCAGTAAGATGCACCAATTCATTTCTTTATGATGCTATTGAGATTGCAAATGAGTGCGACTTAAATTACAGAGAAAGCAAGAACAGACGCTTGCTAATTGAGCTGACTTTAATTAAACTTTGTCAGTTAAATGCGACTGATGTTGCCGTTGAGGCTAAAAAAAAAACGGCTTTAAAGCCAATTGAGAGAGTTGCCTCCAAACCTAATGAACAATCGGAACCTACAGATAAGAGCAGCAGCAGTGTTAAAGAGACTGAAGTGAATAGGGAGATTGAGACTGAAATCGAAGAGGTTGCTACAAAAACACCTACACCTATATCAAAAAAAAGTAAATTATCGGGTATGGGCATTTCTCTTACCTCTCTTGTAAAAAAAGAGGAAGAGGTAATTGAAATAATCGAACAGGGTGTTGCAAATAATGGCAATAGTGAATTTACAGAAAGCGATTTAATAAATGCATGGAATGATTATGCAGATAAACTTACAGATGAGATACTGCTTAAAAATACAATGTCGCTTTATAAACCAAGATTGATTGATAAGGTGATCTTTGAAGTTGAGGTTAACTCTGAACTAAACAGGGAATATTTAACTATCGATGGGGAGTCGCTTCTTACATTTCTTCGCGAAAGGTTAAAAAACGATGATCTTACAATGACCATAAAGATAGCTAAGGGCAATGCTATAAAAAAAGCACTTACATCTAGAGAAATTTTCGATGAAATGGTTGAAAAAAACTCAGCACTACAGAATCTGTCAGATGAGTTTGGATTAGAACTTATTTAACAAAAGGCTCTCAGGAGATGAAAGTTTCTATATATATTATTTTGATTTCAATATTTATATTATCCTGCAATGGAGATAACAAGAGATATGCAATTGATGATAATACAAAGTCGATAGTAGCAGACTCATTAAACCAACCACACAAATCAATACAACCAGACACAATAATAGATGCAAGCTACTCTTTTGAAGAAGCCATAGAAGGATCAAATGCACCCATTCACATAATTAATCAGTTGGAACTGATTGATGTTATATATCTTTCTACTGATGGCAAAATTCACAAAGGTCAGATTTTAACAAATCATGAAATTGCAAATGAGATTAAAGATATATTCGATTTTATGCTAAGTGTTAATTTTGTAATTGATAAAGCTATACCAATTGTAAAATACAACTGGAGCGACAGCTTATCTATGGACAACAACAATAGCTACAGTTTTTGCTATAGAAACATCACCTATTCAAAACATGCATATGGCATGGCAATTGATATTAATCCCAGATTCAACCCAATCAGATGGAAGAATAGTGACAAAGAAAACCAGCCGGTAGGTGCACAATCAGACACTACCATAAACGGCACACTATTTCCGGGACATCCTGTTGTGGAAGAATTCAGAGGAAAAGGATTCAGGTGGGGGCATACTTTCACAAAATATTATGACGATCATCATTTCGAGAAAGCCCAGTTCTCCCTGTCCAGATTTCGATAATTAATTGCTTCGGCAATATGCATTGGCTTGATATGCTCGCTTTCGTCAATATCAGCAATTGTGCGTGATACTTTTAATATACGGTTGTATGCTCGTGCCGATAATGAACGACGCTCCATGGCTGTTTTCAATAATTTCAATCCCGTAGCGTCGGGTGATGCAAACTTGTGCAAAAGCCTGCCACTCATTTGAGAATTACAATAAACTCCTTTAATATTCCTGAACCTTTGCTGCTGTATTTTTCGGGCATTTACAACTCTTTCTCTAATTTTCTCACTCGACTCAGCTGGTCTTTGGTCGGCTATTTTATCAAAAGGTACGGGAGTTATCTCTATTTGTATATCAATCCGATCGAGAAGGGGACCCGAAACTTTATTAAGGTATTTCTGCACAGTACCGGGTGCACATACGCAATCTCTGTCGGGATGATTATGATAACCACAAGGACATGGATTCATTGCTGCAACAAGCATAAATCGGGATGGGTAGTCTACATTATATCTTGAGCGGGAAATTGTTATTGTATGATTCTCTAAAGGCTGCCTCATTACCTCTAGTACGCTCCTGCTAAACTCAGGCATTTCATCCATAAACAAAATTCCATTATGAGCAAGGCTTATTTCTCCGGGTTGAGGAGAACTTCCGCCTCCCACCAATGCCACATTACTAATTGAGTGATGTGGCGCTCTGAATGGTCGTCTGAACATGAGCGAACCACCTAAGTCGGTTCGTCCGGCAACACTATGAATCTTTGTTGTCTCTAAAGCCTCATCTAAAGTAAAAGGAGGCAGTATTGATGGCATTCGCTTTGCCAGCATCGATTTTCCTGAGCCGGGGGGACCAGTCATTAAAATATTATGCGAGCCGGCAGCTGCTATTTCGAGTGCTCGTTTAACATTCTCCTGACCTTTAACATCCGAGAAATCTAGTTCTCTATCTGTTTTCGTATCATTAAACTCCTTTTCGAGATCTACTGTAGTTGGTATCAATTCACTCTCGTTATTGAAAAAACTAACCACCTCTCTAATATTATTCACCGCATAAACATCTAGCCCTTTTACAACAGCGGCTTCCCTGGCATTCTCCGCAGGCAGCACAAAGCCTTTGTAGCCGGCCTCCTTTGCCATTATAGCCATCGGCAGTGCTCCTCTCAATGGCAATACAGTTCCATCTAGAGAAAGTTCGCCCATTAACATATAGTCTGAGAACCTATCATTAGAAATTGATCCTGCAGCACCCAATATTCCTATAGCCAAAGGGAGGTCATACGCAGAACCCTCTTTACGTATGTCTGCAGGTGACATGTTTATTACAATTTGTTGTCGTGGAAATTTGAGCCCGTTTACCTCAAGCGCCGAAACGATGCGCTCGTGACTCTCTTTCACCGAAGTATCCGGTAGTCCAACCAATAGAAATCTAATACCTCTGGAGCAGTTAACTTCAATAGTTATAGGTATTGCCTCAATACCCTGAACAGCTGCCCCAAATACTTTAACCAGCATTTGTTACAGTTTAAATTTAATTAAAATCTTAATTTTCAGTAGATCTTGTTACCACCTCTGCCACTTCCTGAGCAGGCACATTCCTCAACATTATGGTTCCTTCAGGGCTAATAAGTATATTAAAAGGAATGTATTGAATATTCAGAAGATCAACAATATCTGAACCCCA
>CAYZHS010000010.1:0-5153 GCA_964478295.1 uncultured Proteiniphilum sp.
AAAAAGGGAGAAGGTATACGTGAACTATTAGAAAAAGTTCTTCTTGAAGCAGATTTACTAGAGCTAAAAGCTAATCCAAACCGTAATGCTACAGGTTCAATTATCGAATCGGAACTAGACAAGGGTCGAGGTTACATTGCTACAGTACTTGTTGAGAATGGAACACTAAAACAGGGAGACATTGTTATTGCCGGTGCATATTACGGTAAAGTAAAAGCAATGTTTAACGAGCGTAATCAACGAATTGAGAAAGCAGGTCCTTCTGAACCAGCACTGATTCTTGGTCTTAACGGAGCACCTCAGGCAGGTGATACATTTAATGTATTAGAATCTGAACAGGATGCACGTTCTATTGCAAACAGAAGAGAACAGCTTCAGCGTGAGCAATCTATGAGAACTCAAAAGATGCTTACTCTCGACGATATTGGCCGTAGAATTGCAATTGGTAACTTCCAACAGTTAAACATTATTGTTAAGGGTGACGTTGATGGTTCGGTTGAAGCTCTTTCAGATTCATTAATACGTCTTTCAACAGAAGAAATACAAGTAAATGTAATCCATAAGGCTGTTGGACAGATTTCTGAGTCGGACATTACTCTGGCTTCAGCATCTGATGCAATCATCATTGGTTTCCAGGTACGCCCATCACTTGGTGCACGAAAAGAAGCTGAAAAAGATGGTGTGGATATACGTCTGTACTCTATTATATATGATGCTATAGAAGAGGTAACTGCTGCTATGGAAGGTATGTTATCTCCAGATATCAAAGAAGAAATTACAGGTAACGTAGAAGTACTTGACGTATTTAAAGTCTCTAAGGTAGGTACTGTTGCAGGATGTATGGTTCGTGATGGTAAAATTAAACGTTCTAGTAAAATACGCTTGATCAGAGATGGTATTGTGATTTTCACAGGAGTTCTTGATTCTCTAAAGAGATTTAAAGATGACACAAGAGAAGTTACTTCAGGATATGAATGTGGTATAACAATACACAACTTTAATGATATAAAAGTGGGTGATATTATTGAATCATATGAAGAAATTGAAGTTAAGAAAACCTTGTAATAAAGAATATTCATTGCATAAAGTTTATAATTATGTCTAAAATTAAATTATACACTCTAAATCTGTTTGTTTTGTTTGTAAGCTTATCTGCTTACTCGCAAGTTATGCCGATTACGCAAAATACAATTGCATATATAAATAGTGATGAACTTCTTGAAGAGTTTCCCGAAAGAAAACAAGCAACAGAGCATTTGCTTATCCTAAGCGAAGAGTATAAAAGGGAGCTTGAACTGATGCAAAACGAATATAACAAAAAATATTCGGATTACATTACCTATCAAGCCTCTTTAGCTGAGAACATTAAACTTCGCAGAATGCAGGAACTTACTGAATTGGAAAATAGAATGCAGGAGTTTATGGAGATGGCACAAAAAGATATCGAATTTCAGGAAAAGGAACGACTTGAACCTCTTAGACAAAGAATTAAAGAGGCTATATTTGCTGTAGGTATAGAACGTAATTACATTGTAATTTATGATCTTGCCGATCATGCGATAGCTTTTGTTTCTCCTAGAGCAGAAGATGCAAACCCTTACGTAAGGCAAAAACTGGGCATACGTTAATCAACATGCTGTTTTTTTGTGGAAAAGAATGAGATCCATAAAGCGGGTGCAATTGGTATATTTGATTCTGGTTATGGCGGTCTGACTGTTCTATCAGAGATTAGATCTCTAATACCAGAATACGACTATATATATCTGGGTGATAATGCCCGAACACCATATGGCAATCGTTCTTTTGAGCGAGTATACGAATTTTCACTACAATCTGTTAAGTGGTTTTTTAAACAAGGGTGCAGACTTGTTATTCTTGCATGCAATACTGCTTCTGCAAAGGCCTTAAGAACAATACAACAAGTTGACCTTCCCAAGATAGATCTCAACAACAGGGTATTAGGCGTTATAAGACCAACTGCAGAAAATGCTGCAAAGCTTTCTGAAACAGGTCACATTGGTATCATGGGAACTGAGGGTACAATACAGTCGATGTCTTACGATATTGAAATAAAAAAACTATACCCTAATATGTTTGTTACCGGGGAAGCTTGCCCAATGTGGGTGCCACTAGTCGAAAACAAAGAGTATGATAAACCGGGTGCAGATTATTTTGTAAAACAACATATAGATAACATATTATATAAAGACCCTTCGATAGATACAATAATACTTGGTTGTACACACTATCCACTTTTGATGGAGAAAATCAACAAATATCTACCTAAGGGGGTAAAAGCAATTTCTCAAGGGAAATTAGTAGCTGAGAGTCTGAAAGATTATCTGGAAAGACATACGGAAATAGATTTGATGTGTACTAAGAATGGTACTATAACCTATTATACAACAGATTCTCCATTGAAGTTTAATCAACAAGCATCTATCTTTTTAGATGAGGAGATTGTTGCTAATAATGCAGAACTATAATTTATGATATGAACTGGTTTGATTTAGTTACTCTCATATTACTGCTTTTAGCTTTAATAGATGGCTACAGAAAGGGCTTAATTCAACAACTTGTAGGTTTAGCCACAATTATATTAGCCGCTATATTTGGCGGTAAAATTGCTGGATACATACTTCCGGAACTTAACAATTTAATAGATATTTCGCCAGAGTTCGCCAGAGTTTTATCATTTTTAATGGCATTTGGAGCAATTGCAATTGTTATATCTCTTATTGGCAAACTTATTCAAAAGCTATTGACAGTAACATTTCTTAGCTTTGTAAATCGACTGTTTGGTAGTATTATAGCTGTAGGAACATTAATGTTTTTTCTAAGCATTATTCTTAATATTGTATTAATGCTTGATAAAAACGAAAATCTTATAAAAAAAGAGATAAAAGAAGAATCATTCTTCTTTGAACGTGTAGAAGCAGTTGTTCCTGCTGTTGTTCCATACTTGGACAAAGATCTTTGGGATAAATATATTCCAGAAAATTATAGAGAAGAAATTGAGAGAAAAAGTGATAGTATCTTCCAAAACACTCCAGATGGTAAAGAAATAGATTCGGTGTTTCAAAAAGAACACTTTAATGTATAAAATGAAATATGAAAATTCATAAAGAAGGAAAATCTCCATTAATCAATATTTTTATCACCCTTTTATTGATAAATGCCGCAACCTTTTATTTTTTTTATGATACACTTTTTGCTACTGTAGTACTAGTTGTATCACTGATATTATTTGCACTGTCGATGAATTTCTACAGAAGTCCCGAAAGAGAATATAAAGGTGATCTTCATGGATTGGTAAACAGTCCTACCGACGGCAAAATAGTAGCAATAGAGAAAGTGCACGAGAAGAAATTCTTTAATGAAGAAAGAATTCAGGTCTCAATTTTTATGTCATTCTTCAATGCCCATTCAAATTGGATACCTGTTTCTGGAAAAATAACACATTTGTCGCATGTAGAAGGAAATTTTCATGTAGCGTATCTCCCTAAATCGAGTAGCGAGAACGAACATTCTAATATTATAATCGAAACTCCACAACATGGCACAATTCTTACTAAACAAATAGCAGGTGCTGTAGCCCGTAGAATTGTAACCTACGTAAAAGAGGGAGAAGAAGTACATATAGGATCACCTCTTGGATTTATAAAATTAGGTTCGAGAATGGATGTATACCTGCCAATTGATTGCGAACTGATGGTTAATATTGGAGATGAAGTGCGAGCCAACAATACATTTCTAGCAAAATTAGTAAAAATAGAATAAGTTTTAACAGATAAGCAGTAGTTTCAAAAGGAGGATAAAATATTATGCATAAACATATACCCAATATAATAACTTTACTAAATCTTTTTTCAGGAAGTGTAGCAATAACACTTGCTTTTAATGGGAATTTTAGTGGAGTAGTTATTTGGGTTTTGATTGCGGCAATATTTGATTTCTTCGACGGAATGGCAGCACGTCTGTTAAATGCATACTCGCCATTGGGAAAAGAGTTAGACTCTTTGGCCGATGTAGTGAGTTTTGGAGTTGCTCCTGCCTCTGCTTTATATATTTTAATGCGAGATTACCTTATTTATCCCGAAATTCTACAATCAACAAGTCATTTAATCCCCTACCTTGCTTTTATAATAGCTGCTTTTGCTGCATACAGACTAGCAAAATTTAATATTGACGAACGCCAATCAACATCTTTTATAGGCTTACCAACTCCAGCCAACGGTCTTTTTTGGATTAGCTATTGCTATGCTATTCACCAACTAGCCCCAAAGAACGAAATAATAATCTTTATTACTATATTGGTTATCTTCATATTATCATATCTGATGATATCTGAATTTCCTATGTTTTCGTTTAAAATCAAACACAAAGGAGTGAAAGGAAATGAAAAAAAGCTAATACTTCTACTACTTATTATTACTTTTGTTTCTATATTTGGAGTGGCAGGTATAGCATTAAGTATCATAGCCTATATTTTAATCTCGATATTTAGCGTCAGTTATAAAACAAAGCGTTAAATAATTAAAACAGATATATATGATTAGAATGATTCATAGTATCTTTACTATATAACTAAAGCTTTTATACCACATATGTTTAAATTTTTATTTTTCCTCATACTTATATTTATGATCGTCAGAGGCATATTTGCCTTTTTATTTCGATTCTCTAATATTGGTAGGTTTAACTCACAAAATGAAAGAGCTAAACAGCGACCATCTCCACCAAAACAACCTGAATCTCAAGAGGATAGAATTATAGAATATCAGAAAAAGTCTTTTGAATCTACAGAAGTTGAAGATGCAGATTTTATTGAGATTAAAGATCGTAAATAATCTTATATTCAGGTTCTTATTCATATTCTTAATATATTCTCTATTTTTGTTGTTAATGGAAAATCAGATAGTCTTTTACAATTAATATAACACAATATAAATCATGACAGATATTTTTGATCGTTTAAAAAACGCCGCAGGACCACTTGAGCAGTACCGCCAAAAGGCAGAAGGATACTTTATGTTTCCTGAATTAGAGGGAGAAATAGGACCTAGAATGAAGTTTCTGGGAAAAGAAGTTATAACATGGAGTCTCAACAACTATCTGGGATTGGCAAATCACCCCGAAGTGCGTGAAGCGGA
>CAYZHS010000010.1:5163-18090 GCA_964478295.1 uncultured Proteiniphilum sp.
CAAAATATCATAAAGAACTAGAAACCCGTCTGGCAAAGTTCGAGAAAAAGGAATCGGCATACCTGCTCAACTATGGATATCAGGGTATGGTTTCTATTATAGATTCACTAGTATCCAGAAATGATGTAATTGTATACGACTCTGAATCGCATGCATGTATCATGGATGGTATCTTTCTTCACAAAGCTAAAGGAGGAAAGAGCTTTGTTTTTCCTCACAATGATATGGAGCGTTGCGATAGGATGCTTGGCTTTGCTACTCGTAAAGCAGAAGAAACTGGCGGAGGAATTCTCTTAATTACAGAAGGTGTATTTGGTATGTCGGGTGACTTAGGAAATCTGCCAGGTATTGTAAAGTTGAGAGAAAAATACAATTTCAGAATTATGATTGATGATGCTCATGGATTTGGAACAATGGGCGAAACGGGAGCGGGTGCCAGTGAACATTTTGGTCTGATGGATGAAGTGGATATTTACTTCGCTACATTTGCTAAATCAATGGCTGGAATTGGTGCTTTTGTATGTTCTGAAAAAGCAATTGTTGATTCACTAAAATACAATATGCGCTCACAAATTTTCGCTAAATCTCTTCCTATGCCTATGGTTATTGGGGCACTAAAACGACTTGATATACTTCAGAATCAGCCTGAGCACAAAGAGAATCTGTGGAAGGTTGTAAAATCATTGCAAGAAGGCTTGGTTGCCGAAGGTTTCAATATTGGAAAAACAGAATCACCCGTAACACCTGTATATGTTAAGGGTAATGTAGCAGAAGGCACAAATGTTGTAATCGACTTACGTGAGAATCATAATATATTTTGCTCAATTGTAGCCTACCCAGTTGTGCCTAAAGATGTGCTGATGCTTAGATTGATTCCCACTGCTTCTCACACACAAAAGGAGGTAGATCAAACTATAGAGGTATTTAAAAAGATTAAAAAGAATCTTGAAGCCGGAAAATACAAAGGCGAAGAGATGCAATCAAAATCAATTGAATAATGTTACGCGTAAAGGCCCAGAACAAATACTGGTTAACTTGCACACAATGTGGGCATGTTACTCCAAACTTCTGGACTTGGTTTGATCAGAACCAGCAATGTCCTAAGTGTTCAAGTAAGCATTCAGAAGTATCTTACAATAGAAGATATCAAAGATTGCCACGTATAATGAAACGTACCAATGATAGTTTTTGGACCTATTTTCCTTTTCTGCCTCTTTTGCGCAGAAGGCATATTGTCTCATTCAAAGAAGGTGCTATTCCAATTGAAAGATGGAAGTTCCTTGAAGAGTTTGCTAAAAGGGAATATAATCTCGATATTAAAGTTCATGTATACCGCAACGACCTGAATGGTGGAACCGGTACATTTAAAGATACTGCAGCTTCACTAGCTGCAAGTATCTTCAACGAAATAGGTATTAAGCAATACTGCATAGCATCTACTGGTAATTCTGCAACAGCTTATGCCAAATACCTTTCAAAGGCAAATGTAAACTGCTCAGTTTTCATGCCTGAAGATACTATTGTAACATCAGAAGCCACTATCAGTTCTTATGGGCAACAAGTATTTAGGGTAACAGGCGATTATGCCAAAGCAAAAGAGATAGCTGCAGGATATGCAAAAATTCACAATATCCCTATGTCTACAGGCAACATCGATCCTATTCGTGTTGAGGCAAAAAAGACAATGGTGTTTGAGATGATTCGTCAAATGGACACATTTCCCGATGTTTACATTCAAGCTGTAAGCGGTGGAACTGGTCCAATTGCTATGGATAAAGGTATAAGAGAGATTAAATCAATCTATCCTGAAATCAAGAATCCACGCTTTATGCTTGTGCAATCTGATGGATGCGACCCTATGGTAAGAGCATGGGAGAAGGCCGAAGCGGAAGGATTTCCTGAAGGTTTTGAAAAAAACTATCCAATAATCGACAACCCAAATACTAGTGTACCTACTTTAGCCACGGGTAACCCTGCTACTTATCCTATAGTTGCCAAACTTGTGAAAAATTCTGGTGGCAGCTTCTTAAGAATGCGCGAGAAAAAACTATTACCAGTTGGCAAGCTTGTAGCATATGAACAAAAGGTGATACCTGGACCAGCTTCTGCTGTGTGTATTGCAGGTTTCTTTTTAGCACTTAAAAAGAATAAAATTAATAATGGCGAAACAGTTCTGATTAATACGGGTGAAGGACCAAACCGTGCTCCCTATTTCTTAGAACAAATGGTGTATACCTCACAAAGTGTAAACGGTGTAGACGAGTGTTTACCCCACTCTATTGAAGATTTTCGTAAAGAGCTTTGGGACGAAGTTTTAAGAGATTAAGTTGGATTACATCTTTTTTATCTTACAATGTATGCCAATTGCTAAATCATTCTATGCAAAATAATAAAACAATATGGATTACAGGAGCTTCGTCAGGTATTGGCGAAGCTTGTGCTTATCAGTTTGCCAGAGAAAAAGCAAACCTTATTCTTACCGCCACACGTGCTGATAAACTAATAGAAGTACAAGATAAATGCATTAGTCTTGGTGCTCAATGTAAAATATTGCCATATGATCTTTCTGATCTGGAAAATATCAACGAGCTTACCAACAAGGCTTTTTCATCGTTTGGTAAAATAGATATCGCATTTCTTAATGCAGGAATAAGCCAGCGTTCCAAAACACTTGAAACATCCTTCAAGGTTGACGAGAAAATAATGACTGTAAACTTCTTTGCACCCGTAAAGATTACAAAGCAACTGCTTCCTAAAATGATAGAAAATGGAGGAGGGACGATAGCTGTAACAAGTAGTATATCAGGCAAATTCGGCTTCCCCCTTCGCTCTTCATATGCCTCATCAAAGTTTGCGTTATATGGATTCTTCGAAACACTGCATGCAGAGTATTACAATGATAACATAAGAGTTGTAATGGTATGCCCCGGAAGAATAAGAACTAATATTTCTTACAATGCACTTGAAGCCGATGGTACAAAACATGCAAAGATGGATTCTGGCCAGGATAGTGGAATGTCGGCCGATAAGGCCGCTATTAAAATAGTTAAAGCCATTAACAACCGTAAGCCAGAAGTATTTGTGGGTGGCAAAGAGTTATTAATGGTACATATAAAAAGACTCTGCCCTGGCCTTGCGAGAAAGCTTGTCCGTAAAGTTAATGCCACATAGAATTCTTATCAATCACACATATCCATATAATTAATTAAAAATAGACTTATAAGATTCTTAATTGAAAGATAAATAATGAAAGATAATTATATCATAGCTGGAATTCAACAAATTGGAATTGGAGTTGAAAATTTCGCTGAAGCATGGAAGTATTACATAGATGTTTTTAATATGGATATTAGAATCCTTGAAGACGATAAAGTTGCTGAGTTAATGCTCCCCTACACAGGAGGCAAACCTCAGAAACGCAGAGCTGCAATAGCACTTAATATGCAAGGAGGCGGAGGCTTTGAGATTTGGCAATATTCAGAGCGCAAACCAAAACCAGCAGACTTTGAGATTCAGGTAGGCGACCTAGGTGTGTTTGCTGCAAAAATAAAGAGCAGGGATATAATGAAAACCTACGAGAATTTTAGCAAAAAACCAAATGTTCAAATACTTGGAGAGCTACAAAATAGTATAGACAGTAATAAAACATTTTTCATAAAAGATCCTTTCGGCAACATGTTTCAGATTGTTCATGAGCCAGAAGTATATAGAGATGAGGGGCGACTAACCGGAGGTATTGCAGGTGCTATGATAGGTGTAACAGATATAGAAAGAACTATGCCCATCTACCGCGATATACTTGGATATGATGTTATTGTATCTGACGAAACAGGAACTTTCCAAGACCTGAAAGCACTTCCATCGGGCGAAGGTAAATTCCGCCGCCGTATACTTTCTCATAGCAAACCACGCCAAGGAAGTTTTAGTGAGCTGTTTGGGAAATCATATATAGAACTGGTACAACCACTTGAGCGCACACCCCGTAAGATTTATGAGGGACGGTTCTGGGGCGATCCCGGATTTATTCAAATATGTTTTGATATAAGAAACACCGATGCATTAAGAAAGAAGTGTGAAGAAATGGGCTACCCTTTTACAGTGGACAGTTCTCGGAACTTTAAAGAAGGTGAATCATTTGATATGGGAGAGGCAGCGGGACAATTTGCATATATTGAAGATCCCGATGGCACTCTCATTGAACTTGTAGAGGCACACAAAATACCTCTTATGAAGAAGTTAAATCTTTACCTGGATTTACGTAAGCGCAACCCTTCAAAATCACTCCCAAAATGGATGTTAGGCATGCTACGCTTTATGCGTGTTAAACCAGAAAGTTTATAAGTCCTTTTTTTTAAGCTATAAAATAAATATTCTGCAGTTGAAGTTATAAACAAATACAATTTTTTCGCCATTTCTCAGTTATATTTATAATGAAGAGATGGCGAAATTTATTATTACCTCTACTATTGTGCTATTCATTACAACTAAATGCACAATGGGAATCACCCATATCACATTATTGGGAAATAGCAGGATATTACAACCCTTCGTTTATTGGAGCAACAGACAAGATTAGCACAACTGCACTATACAAATACCAGTGGGCAGGAATAGAAAATGCACCTCAACGCATTATCTTTACTGCAGAAATGCCATTCAAGTATCTCAATAATCATCATGCTGCAAGTATTGTAGCAAATACTGAAAACATAGGTGTACTGCGTAATTCTTTTGTTGCAGGTCAATATAGTTTCAAACAGCAAATTGGAAGTGGCTTTATAAATGCTGGTATACAGTTAGGTATTCACAATTTAAACTACGATGCAGAATCTATTAAATATCCCACTAACTCGGAGCAAGGTAATCGCAAAATAATAGATGTAAACACAACTAGTGGAAATTTGGCTGATGTAGGTGCAGGCATCTCATGGATTGGCAGCAGATTTCAGGCAGGTCTATCTGCATCTCATATCAATCAACCCAGTTTTTATATTACTCAAACATCTAACAACAATTATATTACATCAAATAATTTAAACAGCTATATCGATAGCGACTCAGTAAAAACGCACATCCCACGAACATACATTTTTTTTGCAAAATACAATATCCAACTCTTTTATTCGTTAGAAATAGAGCCGATAGTATTGCTTCAAACGAACAGCAACAAAACTTATTCGCAAGCAACACTAAAACTTGAGTATAATAATAAATACTCAGCTGGGTTCACATGGATATCGGCAGATGGGCACACATTATTTGCCAGTACATCAGTAGAAAGATTTCGCTTAGGATATGCATATACAAAGCATAATAATCTTGGAAGAGAAATCATAGGGAGTCATGAACTCTTTATAAAATATGAACTTCCCTTAGATTACTTAAAACCAAAGTCGCAATCACATAAAAGTATTCGACTTTTATGATTAAATTTTAAGAATTAGAAATGAGAAAAATTTTATTGTTATTTTTATTAATAAGCCTTATATATTCGTGTGGTGGAAGCCGTATGGGAACGGGAATTGGCGGCGAACTAGTGGGTGTTCCTACCGGAAGAGTTTGGGATGAGCCTACACCCTACAATATGGTATTGGTTTCGCGAGGTGCTTATATAATGGGTGGTGAAATCGATTCGTTGTGGGGTATAAATATTCCAATGAGAGGTGTCTCAGTAGACAATTTCTGGATGGATGAAACTGAAATAACCAATTCGCAATACAAACAGTTTGTATACTGGGTGCGCGATTCAATTATACGCGAACGTATGGCCGATCCTGCTTATGCTGGTGATGAATTCTATAAGATAACCGAAGACATTTATGGCGACCCTGTAACTCCTCACCTTAACTGGTCGTTGCCGATTCCATGGACCCGTAACACTGAAGAAGAAGAAGTTACAATAAATAGTGTATTCAAAACACATCCCATTACAGGCGAAAAAATGTTAGATGCTAAACAGATGAACTTCCGATATGAGTGGTATGATGCAGCAGAAGCAGCAAAACGTAAATATCGGTTAGATGCAGAAGATAGAATATTAAACACTGATTATGCATCTAATACAAATGAGGTGGTTATGATAAGCAAAGACACTGCATATATTGCCCCCGATGGTAGAATTGTAAACGAAACCATCACACGACCATTCAGTAGTCATTACGATTTTGTTAATACCTACATTGTTAATATTTTTCCGGATACAACCACATGGATTAATGACTTTGACAATAGTAATAACGAGATATATATGCGCAATTACTTTTCACATCCAGCATATGCACATCATCCGGTTGTTGGAGTTTCTTGGGAACAAGCCACTGCTTTTTGTGAATGGCGCACTCTGTTTTTAAAAAAGAGTATCAATAAATCAGGGGTAGATATTGAGAAATACCGCCTGCCCACAGAGGCTGAGTGGGAACTTGCTGCTCGAAGCGGAAATTCTGACAACATATATCCCTGGAGATCAAACGAAACTACTAGCGAAAGTGGTTGTTACCAAGCAAATTTCAGTCCAGGAGAAGGTGCGTATGCTGCAGATAACTACCTTATAACAGCTCCTGTCAGGAGCTTCAAACCCAACAATATTGGTCTATACGATATGGCTGGAAATGTAGCAGAATGGACATCCACTGCCTATAGTGAGTCTGGTGCAGAAATAATGGGCAACCTAAACCCCGAGTTCAGATACAATGCTTCGGTTGAAGATCCCTATTTTATGAAGCGAAAAGTAGTGAAAGGAGGATCATGGAAAGATATATCTACATTCATCAGATCAGATATGAGAGATGCTGAATATCAAAACAGAGGTCGCTCATACATTGGTTTCAGGTGTGTACGCACTCAGTTACCCGGTAACAGATAAACCACTAAGATTTAGCAGTTAAAATAATAAAGGATAATAACAATTAGATATATGAATGCATATAAAAAATATAGAAACCGTCTCGAGAAATATCTTCAAACCGAGCGGGGCAAGCGATTTATAAACTTTGCTTATAGTATTGGAGCTGCAATTGTAATTCTCGGAGCAATGTTTAAACTTTTACATTTTCCCTTTGGAAATGAACTTCTCTTCATTGGTATGATAACAGAAGTTATCGTGTTCACACTTTCGGCTTTCGATACACCTAATCGAGATTACAATTGGGACAAAGTATTCCCTGTATTATCAACTGATAATATCGAAAATCATGAAAAAATAAACAGTGATTTGATTTCAGAACATAAAAACTCAGCATCAAAAAAAAGCACATATCAAATAGTAAATAATCAATCAGAATTTTCAGAAGCAAACTTCAATCTATCTCCACAAGCCGAAGAGTATGTCAAACAGATGGAAAAACTAAAGTCAGAGACTGAGAAAATGGCAAAACAGCTAAAAGAGCTCAACGAGGTTTACTCACGCATGCTTCAGGCAATGTCAAACAACAGAGACAAATAAAGAAAACATAAATGGCAGTAAACAGTTCCAATTCCCCTCGTCAAAAGATGATAAACCTCATGTATCTGGTTTTCATTGCAATGCTGGCACTTAACGTATCAGTAGAGGTATTGGATGGTTTTGGGTTGGTAGACAAAAGTCTGCAAGCCTCTTCAGAAACAATGAATAATAAAAACGATTTGATAATGAAGGAACTTGCGCAATATAAACTACAAAACCCCGAAAAAGCAGAGGATTGGTACAATAAAGGATTAGAGATACAAAACATGACCGATTCTCTTATCAACTATATACAAGAACTGAAATTAAAAATGGTAAGAGATGCTGATGGTAAAAATGGCGACATAGAAAATATTAAAAACAAAGACAACCTTGATGTTGCATCAAAATTAATGCTATCCCCTATAAATGGTGAAGGTAAGAAATTAAAAAATGCAATTGACAATTATCGCAAAAATATAACACAATATATTCTCAGTACCTCTCGTAGAAATATTATTGAAAAAAGCTTAGAAACAAAAGGTGATAATAATAAAAGGTGGGAAGAAACATATTTCGAGAATATGCCACTGGCAGCTGCTATTACATTACTCACAAAAATTGAAAATGATATCATTACAGCAGAGGGAGATGCTCTGGAAAACATATTGAGGAGTGTAGATATAAATGATTTTCGCGTTAATCAACTCAATGCATATGTTATACCCGAATCTGACATTGTAATACAGGGAGGAGAGTACAATGCGAGAGTAATTTTATCAGCAGAAGATACTACCAAGCACTCTGTTCTATATTTAAATAGTGTTTCGCATACTATCATTGATAACAATTTGATTTCAATACCTGCCAACTCAATAGGCACCTTCCCTTTAGAAGGATATTTAGAAATAAACAATACAGATGGTACTACAACCCAACGTAATTTCAGCAGCAGCTATACCGTTATCGAGCCTATGGCTTCAATTGCACCCTCACTTATGAATGTGCTTTATGCAGGAATAGAAAATGAGATAAGCATCTCTGTACCGGGAATTTCACCTCACAGCATAAGTGCTAGTATGAGTAACGGTACACTTACACGCAGAGGCAATATATGGGTGGCACGTCCAAATACAATTGAGCAAGATGTTACAATATCAGTATCAACACAAGCAGCAAGCGGTACAATTAGACAAATAAGCAGCAGACAGTTCAGAGTACGTGCTCTCCCCGACCCTGCTCCATTTATTTCATATCGCGATGCAAATGGAAATCCACTGATTTATAAAGGTGGCAATATTTCGAAATCGGTACTAATGAATACTTCAATGATTGAAGCTGCAATTGATGATGGTATCCTCAACATTCCCTTTAGGGTTACAACATTCCGTACAATATTTTTCGATTCTATGGGAAATGCCATACCAGAAGTATCAAAAGGCAACCTGTTCTCAGATAGGCAAAAGGAGCAGATACGGCGACTGCCACGAGGAAGTTATTTTTATATTTCAGGAATTAAAGCAGCCGGTCCAGATGGCACAGAGCGCGAAATTGCTGTAATGGAAATTAGAGTAAATTAAGAATCCGCATAGTCCTCAAAACATTAACTATCAAAGAATTCAAAAAGTAGAAAAGTTAGTAATAAACAATGAAATAATATAAATAGATATGAGAACTGTTTTATTAATCATCATAATGGCTGTAGCAACACACACCGCCTACCCTCAACAAACTGCAAGGGAGCGTATTCAGCAAAGGCAACAATCCGAAGCAGCAAATGGGCAGTCTGGTACAACACAATATCAGGTGCAAACGCAAAGCCAACTAAACGAAATAGTAGAAAACTCTCGCTGGTCTAGAATTATCTATCGTCATATCGATTTATCAAACCCCACAAACACCCCACTGAATAATCTCTTCACAATGATATTCAGATTACTCCAGAACAATGAAATTAAAGCTTATGAATATCTCGATGGTCGCGAACTATTCACAAATGAATACCTCATCAACTTCACTCAATTTATAGAACGTTTTGGAATATATCACGAAGTGGAAAACGGAAATATTGTGGTTAACGATGCAGATATTCCAACACATGAAGTACAAGGATATTACTTAAAAGAATTATATTACTTCGACACTTCCACATCAAGTCTTAGAGTACTCCCCATATCAATATGCCCTATTATCAGCCGCAATGACAACTACGAGGGAACAATCAGGTATCCTCTCTTCTGGATTCCCTATAGTGAAATAGAACAAAAAACACGAAAAACACCTGTAATGTTGTCAGGCATAAATAATAGTATGAGAGGCACAGTAGATGACTTCTTTAGAACAAGACTTTACGATGGTGAAATATATAAAACAGGCAACCCAGGTAACCTATCCATCTCTCAATACACAAACACACCAGAGGAGATAAAAGCTGAGCAAGATCGTATAGAGAAAGAACTCACAGATTTTGAAAATCAGCTCCGCCAATCTCATACAGCAACAAACACAAAAAACAGTAAAACAACTTCAAACCAAAATAGACGAATAAACGTTATAACTAAAGATTTAAATTCAGGTGGAGCAACACAATCGATGCGAACCCGAAGGTATTAAATACAAAACTATTTAATGTCCGTGATGAGCTGCGTGAGCCTCAACACCCTCAGCCTGTGTTTGATGAACTGTGCTATGAGGATGTTCAATTGGTGCATAAATAGAGTAAACCTTTAAAGGCTCATCTGTGTCATTTACCAGATTATGCCACTTACCTGCAGGGATGAATATTGCAAAATCATGTTCAACTCTTTCCTCAAAATTCATATTATTCTCGTCATCGCCCATCATTACGATTCCTGAACCCGCTTCCACTCGTAGAAACTGATCAATGTCGGGATGCATCTCTAAACCAATATCTCCACCGGCAGGAATACTCATTACCGTCATCTGCATATATTTCCCGGTCCATATTGATGTACGATATGTTTCATTTTGAGTTGTATAAGCCTCGACATCAAATACGAATGGTTCTGGACCAAAATCTTTAAATTCAACCTCTGCAACTGATACCGGTTCTGGTTCTACCGACTTGCCTTGTTCTGTTTTTTGTTTACAAGATATCAAAAATATAGATGCGATAATCGCTGTAAATAAAACTGTCTTGTTCATTTTAAATATTATTTAACTATTGATTTTTTAAATGTTATTACAAATATACTAAAAATGAGCCACATAAAAAAAAGGAAGCTTTTACAAACTCCCGATTAAAATATTGCTTATACTTATTTAAATAACATTGGTGCAAACTCAGATAAGTATATTCGCCAATTTCTCCATATATGACCTCCATCACTTTCTCTATAGGTGTAATTAAATCCTATTTCATCCATACTCTTCATGCTGTCTACAACACCCTGATATAGAAAATCTGTATCGCCGCAAGCAATCCAATATAGTTCAAACCCATTCTTTTGCTGTACTTCCAGCTTTTTCATAAACTCTTCGGCATATTTTGCTCTTTCACTCTCTTCACGTACCATCATACTAGCCACAGGTGGTGCAGAGAATACACCAATATAGTTAAAAGTATTGGGATATTGAGCTGATATTGCTGCTGAATGCATTCCGCCCATCGATAATCCGGCTATCGCACGATTTGCTTTGCCTTTCTTTACCCGATAGTTGTCTTCAATGAATTTTAGAACATCACCAAAACTATCCTCCATACTTGCAACTGCCTCCCGTGGACCTCCTCCCATTGCCGGAATATAATGTCTGCTTGATTCGCCAGGTGCTGCTGCATTTTGTGTGTGACCGTTTGGCATAACAACAATCATTGGCTTGGCTTTACCTTGTGCAATCAGGTTGTCTAAAATCTGAGCAGTTCTCCCAAGAGCTATCCATGCCTCTTCATCTCCTCCTGAACCATGCAATAAATAAAATACAGGGTATGACTGCTTACTGTTCTCGTAACCGGGAGGAGTATAAATTGTTATTCTGCGCTGTTCTTTTAAAGTTTCACTGTGGTACCAGCGTCGTGCAACTGTTCCGTGAGCTACATCTTTTACACTATACAAGTCACCCGGTTCTCCTGGAACAATAAAAACATTGGTAACAGAAGAAACATCCCTAATCATTGACACATTTGCGGGATCATTCATACGCTGCCCATTTACTACAAAAGTATAGCTATAAAGTTCAGAGGCCAATGGTTCAGGCGTAGTATACTCCCATACCCCATTCTCGCCCTCTTTCAACTGGGCAGTACCTGGTATATCAAAAGTTCCAAACTGAGTTTCCAACTTCTGTGGTTTAAGGAAGTCGCCTGTAACCTCAACCTTCACCGCTTTTGGTGATCTCAAACGAAAGGTAACCGTGTTATTATCATGTATCTCTGGTGATACTACTGCTTCTCCACCCCATAGAGCTTGCTGAGCAAATGTTGTAACCATTATATGCAGCAATACTGCTAAAACTGTTAAACGCTTCATTATTAGATTTTTTTAATTGTGTATTAATATTAAATAGTACATATTATAAACTTTCACCCGAATCAAAGTTAATATCTGCTAAAGATACACAAATATCTAATAATTACTATTTTATTATCAGTTTTATTTCACAGTGAAGTAATGCCACTAATATATAAATATTACAAACGTAATATCTTGTTACATTTAATGCAATATATATCAGTCTTTTATTGGTTTTACACTTTTAAATGAAACCCAACGGCCTCCGTTATAAGCTTGATAACCATTGTTCTTTAGAAATCTTACCACTTGTGCGCTTCTTGCTCCACTTTCGCAAACAGCAACAATTGGTTTTTCTTTACTTAACCTATTAAATTCACTTGCAATTTGTGTAATAGGAATATTTATGGATCCTCTTACATGTCCGGCTTTATATTCCTCTTTAGTTCTCACATCAAGCAGCAAGGCACCGCTATTTATCTTCTCTTCTAACATTTTAATATCTGGTAATCCAAATAGTTTTCTTAAAATTCCCATACTGTTTTAGTTGATTTATTTTTCTATTTAGTATAAACATAATTAAGCCTACAATGTTTTTAATATGTTTGTTGTTTGCTTATTCTCTAATATGTAATACAACACTTACTTTTTAAAAAAGCACACGTTTATGACAGCTGTTAAGTACGTCTTATTATCTGAAATTACATTTTAAATTTATTACTAATAGATATTATGCGAAGATACGATTTAGATTGGTTGAGAGTAATAGCATTTGGATTGCTTATTTTTTATCACGTAGGCATGTTTTTTGTTCCTTGGGATTGGCATATTAAGAATAACACAACTCTTCAATCTCTAACCCTACCAATGTGGTTTCTTAATCAATGGAGATTACCCCTTCTATTTGTAATATCGGGAATGGGAACCTATTTCTCACTTCAAAGAAGAACAGGTAAAAAGTTTATACTCGAACGTACAATAAGACTTCTCATTCCATTTGTATTTGGAATGTTGTTTATAATACCACCTCAGGTTTAT
>CAYZHS010000011.1:0-17988 GCA_964478295.1 uncultured Proteiniphilum sp.
AATATTCTTCAACTTCTACCTCTAACTTTTTAGCCATTTCTTCGGGAGAGTAGTCGAGCGCATCTCGTAGTCCCTTAACTCGTTCACCTATCTGTTTTAAATCTGTTTTCATCACCGTTAAAGTGTTTGAATTAGTAATATAAAATAATAAACAAAAATACTCTATTTTGATTAAATGAACAAGTAAAGACTTAATGCCATTATTGCCATCCCTATAACCAAACCAATTATTGAATGATGGTGTTTACCATACTTCTCGGCACTTGGTAACAACTCATCAAGTGATATAAAGACCATTACACCTGCAACAGCAGCAAGCACAACGGCGTTTAGTGTGGTACTCCAAAAAGGCATCAGAAACATGTATGCAATTAGTGCACCCATTGGTTCGGCTAATCCTGAAAGAAGTGATAACCAAAATGCTTTTCTTCTGCTTCCGGTTGCATGATATATTGGCACCGAAACCGCAATTCCTTCAGGAATATTGTGAATAGCAATAGCTGCAGTAATAGGTATAGCCACTTCTAAAGAGGATAGTGCCGACATGAATGTTGCTATACCTTCTGGAAAATTGTGAATAGCAATAGTTATGGCTGTTACAACACCTGTCTGTTTTAGCCCATTAAAATTCTTACCTCTCATATCTTCCACTCCTTGAATTTCATGAGGGTTACTCTGCTTAGGAACCAGGAAGTCAATAAGTGCAATTAACGCAATTCCTCCAAAGAATGAAAGAATTAAATATAGCATACCAGTTTTTTCGCCAAATACCTCTACTAAGGAATCGGTAGATTGTGGTAACATCTCCATAAATGAGACATATATCATTACTCCTGCCGATAATCCTAAAGCGAAGCTTAAAAAATTAGTGTTGGTACGTTTAGCTATTAATGCAATCAGGCCACCGATTCCTGTTGATAATCCGGCAAATATTGTAAGCAAAAAAGCAATTAAAATTGTCTGATTATCCATTTATTGTCCTTCAATTATTAGTTTCATAATTTCATCATGTATAACTCCATTTGATGCAACTAGTTCTCTGCCAAAAAGATAATTGTCGCCTCCCGAAAAATCGGTGCACTTACCCCCGGCACGTTTAAGAATGAAAGATCCTGCTGCAACATCCCATGGAGATAGGCCAGAATGAAAGTAGGCATCTGTAATTCCTGCTGCCACATAACAAGTTTCTAATGCTGCAGAACCTTTTATCCGAAAGCTGCAACTTCTGAAATGTTTCATTGCATTTTGCAGAATCTCTTCTCCTTTATTATCTAAAATATAAGGAATACCGCACCCCAGGTATGCATTTTTGACAGTTGAGTGTGAGCTTACTTCTAATGTCTTGTCGTTTAAAGTAGCTTTACCTCCTTTTGTAGCGCTATACATATGATTTACTATTGGGTCATAAACAACACCCAGCACAATTTCTTGTGCGTGTTTGAGCGCTATACTTACAGCAAATGTGGAATCTCCGTGAACATAATTTGTTGTGCCGTCTAACGGGTCAATTATCCAAGTATACTCCTTTTCTTCATAAAATACAGTCTCTTCTTCAGCAAGAAACCCAGCTTCAGGAAGCAATTTATTTAGTCCTTCAACCAATAAATTTTCGGCCTCTTTATCTATATATGTAACGTAATCTCTAGCCCCCTTAAGTTCAATGTCTTTTTTATTAAGTTTAGCTTGCTCACTCTTAAGATATTTGCCAGTAGAGTGTGCCAGCATCTTTACTTTTTCGCATAATTCTTCCATACACCTTATAAATGTTGTTTTATTCAATATTATACATTGAGTCCCACCATCTGGAATCATCCTTAAGCCATTTGGCAAACCATGCATAAATAGCATTATTCCACGAAATTCTCTTATCGTAATCATATATAGCATGGTTTTCACCCATAACTTTTATGAATTCAACAGGTTTATTTAACAGCTTCAAAGCTGTATACATTTGAATACTTTCACCAATTGGAACGTTTGTATCTGCCGAGCCATGCAATAGTAGCAGTGGGGTGTTTATTTTATCAGCGTTAAAAAGTGGACTCTGTTTTACGTATAGTTCAGGGTTATTCCAGGGATAACTGCCTGCACTTGCTCCGGCACTATATGAATAACCCCAATAACCTTCACCCCAATAGCTTGTAATGTTGCTTATACCGGCATGCGATACAGAGGCAGAAAATATGTCTGTTTTGGTTATTAAGTACTGTGTCATGAAGCCTCCATAAGATGCACCAATGTTTCCTATTTTTGTTCCGTCAACAAAAGAGTGGGTTGCTATAAATTTTTCTGTTCCCTCAATAATTTCTTCTGCAGTTTGTTCGCCCCATGCATTTACATGTCGTGCAGAGAATTCCTGTCCGTAACCTGTTGTACCACTTGGTTGAAGTGTATATACAATGTAGTCTTGAGCTGCGTAAACATGCAATGGATATGTGCTCTCAAAGATTCGGGTAGTGGGACTAGTGCCTCCGTAATAATAAACTATAAGGGGGTATTTTTTATTAGAGTCGAAATTTGGTGGAAGGTAATATCTTCCTTCAATTACATCGCCATATGAACTAATGAAACTCCAGTCCTTTACCTCACCCAGGTTGAGTTTGTCTAGCCTTTCTGCGTAAGGATCAGAAATAAGAGTAGATTCTAATGTTTTTAAATTTAAAAGGTAACTCCTGCTTGAGTTAGACGTACTTACTCCGGTATATGTAGCCCATAAAGCATTTTCTGCAATATCTAAAGAACGAATAACATCTTCTTTAAGAGGAAGTATCTCGAACTTCTTAGTCTTGTATGAGTATCTGTAAACATTTGATCTGTCGCCCTCTTCAACTCTGTAGTAAATAAAATTGTCAGTTTTATTCCACTCCTGTGCATTTATTGTTGGGTTGAAGTTTTTGGTTACAGGTTCAACATCTTTGGATGTAATATCCATAATAAATGATTGAGTATCATAACTGTTCGCTATCTGGTTGGGCTTAATTTTAAGTCCAATGCCATTAAAAGCCTCGGGTGCACCGTGAATAAGCAACTTCTTGTTGTCTGGAGAGAATTGGGCCGAATATATATAAGTTTGATCTTCCCAGATAGTATCTACGCCCATACTCTCTAAATTGAGCATATAAAGTGAGTTCTTGCGAAATGGACGTTCTGTTAAATCTTCTTCTGTAGTAGTGAATAAAAGATGTTTAACATCCTTGGTAATATCATTTAACGATGCACTTCGTTTGCCAAATGTTAGTTGCTGAGTTAGTCCTGTTTCAAAATAATATCTATAAAGGAAAAATCGATCGCGGTAATTAGATTGCCTGTCGTCGATACCTATCAACCGTTTTAGTCCAGCTGGACTACTTGCTGCAATAGTTTCTTTTGATGAGAAAAATACTGATTCTTCATCAGGTGCCATATAGAAGTTTTCTTTAGGCAATCCCTGTGCAATTACTTTTGTTTCAATAGTAAGCGGGTTTAGAGAGATTATTTTTCTATCGTCACTATTATCGTCTACATAAAACAAAAGATCAGATTTTGGCATCCATTTAATATGATTTCTATTGTCGGATTCAGAAAGTATAGTTCGTTTCTGTTTTGTATCGTAAACTTCAATGTAATTAACATTCTTACCCCCAGGCAATGTTTCCCTTAAGCTAAGTAGAATGAATCGTCCACTTGGTGATATTGTTGAATTGATGACACGTTTACCTTCAAGTATATCTTTGATATTAATTCGCCTTTTGCTACTATTGTTAAAGGTGTAATTTACCAATGAGTCGATATCATCGGGCTTCACTTCAATTTTAACAGCTGGTGTTGTTTTATTTTCTGAAGATGTTAATACTTTTAGTATAATTCTTGAACTATTGGTAAAGCCATTAAGTGTAGCATCAACAGAACCAGAATGTTGCAAACTGTCATTTACCTGATTTTTTGTGGCTCTTTTTACGTCATTTACCCATAATTCAAGAGGATTTGTGGATGTAACCGTTATTTTAGCTTTTCCATAGTTGTCACCATTAAGAAATACCGAAATGAGTTGTAGTTCATAACCTTTGGCAGGTTTTGTGAGATAGAAAAATCCGGCACTATCTGGAGTTAATATATTTGTAAATTTATCATGTTCAGGAAATGACACAGAATAGGAGAGCAGCATTTCTTCTGTAAACCGACTGTCGCTTAGATTAGTACTATCCAATAAAACAGGTTTTTGCACCACTATGGGCTCAAAAGTGTATAAATCTTTTGGCATAAAAACTTTCTGTGCAGAGAGGTTTGTAATAATAGTAAATACAGCTAAAACAGTACAAATTAATTTTTTATCCATCCTTAAAGTTCTCTTTAAATATATACTTAAACTTATTAATTAGTAAACAGTTGTATCGGGTGTTGAAAGCCAGACAAAATAGTTGTTGAACATATTATGAAAGTCTGGTTTCTCTTTGAAAATTCCGAATAGTGATGATCCCGATCCACTCATTGAAGCATAAGTTGCTCCTAGCTCGTAAAGTTGTTGTTTAATTTTACAAATTTGGGGATATTTTTTGAAAATTGGGTATTCAAAATCATTTTTCATTAACTCTTTCCATTCAGAGAGTGGTCTTTTAACTATTTCTTTTAAAGATAATTCGGGTTTTTTTGCTGAAATCATAGAATAAGCTTCTTTTGTGGATATAAAAATCTCAGGTTTTACAATCAGCATATACATTTCACTTAAATCGATATCAACAGGCTCTAGCTTTTCTCCAATACCAGAAGCAAAAGCTGGCTTGTTACGAATGAAAAATGGACAATCGGCTCCAATCTGCAAAGCAATCTTGCAAAGTTCTTCATCAGAGAGGTCCTGATTGTATGTGTCATTTAACAACTTAAGCATAAAAGCAGCATTAGAAGAGCCTCCTCCTAATCCTGCACCCGTAGGTATCTTCTTTAGAAGATGAATGTCGATATTAGGAATGTTTGTTTTTGTGTGTGCCCTGATTAAATCGAGTGCTTTTATAACTAAGTTATTCGACGGTTCTCCCTCGAGATTAACACCTGTTTGATACAGACGGTATTTTTCTTCTGAATTCGACTCGATAATCTCTAACCCATCTTTTAGATCAATTGGATAAAAAATAGTTTCCAGATTGTGATAACCGTCACTGCGACGTGAAACTATATTAAGCCCTAAATTTATTTTAGCATTTGGAAAACAGATCATACGTTGTTTTTTTACAAAGATAACATCTATTGTTTTAAGCATCAAAACTCAAAAGCTACTCTTACGCCTAATTTTCTGAAATTAGTTTTGTGAAAAGAGCCAAATACACCTGCATTGAAAAAACGATTTCCAATTCCATAACCTATTTCGGTATATGAATTTATATATGGTGTATAAAGCTGACTAATATAAATACGCTCTTTGTCGCCGAACTCAGATATAAACGGAATGTTTTTTATGATAAGAAAGGGAGTTTCAAACATAAGATGGGCTTGAATATATGATTCGGTTGCATTATATAAATTTCTATCGAGGAGGTTGAATCCACCACCAATCTTATCATTCCAGTTTTCAGGGAAATTGTTTCTGGAGAAATATACAAAATCGGTAAAATACTCAGTTTTTTGATTAATAAATTTACCTGCCCCAATATGATAATTAAGTGTATGTATGAGTCCAATGGGAATATTCTGACTTATATCAAATTCAACACGATTGTATTCAGATGTACTGCCCAGAATATCCTGAAAACTACGTGAGAGTTCTACTTTAAAAGTGGGGAATGGCGAGCGTACATAAATTTTCTGTCGCCCTTCATAACGATAATATTGCTTTGGTGTCCAGCTTAACCTTACAAAAGGAACAAACGACCTTCTGGTTCCAAACATATTTTCAATAGGTAACAAGCTTTCGTCTGTACTTCTTAGTTTAATAGAATTGCTTTCACCCTTTCTTATATGGTAGTCGATACCAGTTTGAAGCAACAGACCATTTGTTAACTCTAAAGTATTAAAGATTTTAAAGTAGTAGTCCTTAAAATAGTGAGGAGAAATGTCTTCAAAAGAGAGTCCTTTGTTTTTAAGACTATCTTGAATTTGATCAACAAAAAGAGAACTGTAAGAAGGGTTTCCGTTTCCAATTGAGAAAGAGAGGCTTCCCAGGTGCATGGGTTCATAGTTGAATGTTGTTGTAAGATCGGTATATATCTCTTTGCTCCTGAATAGATATCCGGCAAATAGATCAATATTTATTGTTCGGTTTCGGCTTAGATCTATATTAAATGATAAGTTTTGCCTGTATGTTACACCATCTCTTGATGTATAACCCAACATCAATGGATTTAATAGTCCGGAATAGCCAATGTTTGTAGACTTATATTTGTATTTTGAATTCAAAACCATTCTTTGAGCCATCTGTTTTGCAACGTTGTTGTTGATTATTGAATCTCCGTTCGCTATTTTTTCTTGTTCTTTTTTTTTCTTGTTTTTGAAATTATGTATTACTTCATATTCTCTTGCCTGAAGTGGAATAGGTCTGTAAGAGTCCCAAAATGCAGAGTCGGTTTGCACTGGAACAGAATCGAGCCTTACTTTGTAGAAGTCACTTATATTAAGTGAACTTTCCTTCTCCAGTGACTCGCGTAGCTCAATCTCATTATATTTTATTTTGGCCAGATGTCTTGCTGAGAGAACGTTACCCAGGTATGAGGTTGTTTGATAAATGGTAAAATTTTCGGGGAGATAGTTTGTAACCCATTCGTTTCCCATTGTCATCTCAAAAGAAAAATCAGAAAATATATCCACCCCTTCACCACGAAAGAATATTATTCTCCATGTACCCCTCTCTACTATAAAAGAACCTTTTAAAAGTTTTGGATTTTCATATATAGGTGTAAAGTGAATATTGTAATATTCTTTATTGTTTTCAGTGAAAGTTTGGTATAGTTCATAACGGTAGTATTTTGCAGTACTGAAACGAATTGGCATAAAAAGGCTCTCATCATTGCTTGTCTCTCCATATATGTTGATGTTGAGTAATTTAAAAGGTATAAGGTCGATATCTTTTTGCCTTGTTAGTGTTCCGGTTACATGCTGAATGTCATGAATATAGTTGTTTGGGTGTTCGAATCTGAAGTTACTAAAGGTTTCTATTAGTGCTTCATCGCTGTATGGATCATGAAGTACGAACTGAGGTATCAGATGTGTATATTTATATAATATGTTTTTTTTGACTGTTTCTATATATGAACGTGTGTAAACCTCGGCAGAATAATGCTCCACCAAGTCGTTGTATTTTTCAGCAGTACTCATTGCCCTCATTAAAATCGTATCTATTGGAAGCTTTGATTCAGACGAGTAGCTGTTACTGATGACTATTATAAAAAATATGGATAGTATAATTCGCATCCAATTCATATGTATGCAAACTTACATTTTTTTTTTAAAGTGTAGAACAAATTATGTTGAGAGTAGTAAATATTTTTTTTGATTTTTAAATAATATGTTATATTTGTGTTTTATAACATAGCTGTATTGCACCCATGTCAGAAAATAAAAAAGAAATATTCGATTTATCCTCCTCCTTGCCAGAGTTGTGGAGAATGCTGTCAGACGCCGAACGCAGTCAGTTACGCGAAAGTGCCCGTGTTTTACAGTTTAAAAAAAACGAATTAATATATATTGAAGATGAAGCTCCAAAAGATCTTATGTGTCTTTTTGAAGGCAAGGTGAAAATATTTAAAAGTGGGGTGGGGGGAAGAAATCAAATAATCAGGATAATTCGTCCAGTAATGTATTTTGGCTATAGGGCTTATTTTGCACGAGAAACATACGTAACTGCCGCTTCTGCCTTTGAACCATGTACAGTTTGTTTTATACCGATGACACTGATCGAAAATCTGATTCGTAATAATGGCGACCTGGCTATGTTTTTTATTCAACAGTTGTCTGTAGATCTTGGTGTTGCAGATCAGAGAGTAGTTAATTTAACTCAAAAGCATGTGCGCGGCAGGTTGGCTGAATCGCTAATAGTGTTAAAAGAAACATATGGATTAGAAGAAGATGACGCAACAATTAATATATACCTTGCACGTGAAGATTTGGCGAGTCTCTCAAATATGACAACATCTAATGCTATAAGAACACTATCGAATTTTGTTAATGAAAAAATTATTGCTGTTGACGGTAGGAAGATAAAGATAATAGACGAAGAAAGACTACGTAAAATAAGTCGTATAGGTTAAATTCATTTTTTATTTAACAAACTACTGTTTACCTTTGTGCTCCAATTTACACGAAAAGGATGATTCAGAAAATTGCACGTTCGATACTTACTACGTATTATAAACCAGTGGAGAGATTTTTAGCAGACCCACTAGGAACACAGCAAAGAACACTACACTATCTTCTTAAACATGGACGGAATACTCTCTACGGAGAAAAAATGAATTTTGGAAATATCCGAAATGAAAATGATTTTGTCTCTAAAGTTCCGGTTGCAGCTTATGAGGATTTACGTCCATATCTCGACGAAATTATTATTCATAATAAAAAAAATGTGCTTTGGGATACCCCTGTAAAGTGGTTTGCAATGTCTTCCGGTACTACCGAAGATAAAAGTAAATATATACCGGTTACAAAAGAGTCACTTTATAATGGCAATTATCGTGCAGGGTATCATATGTTGGGCACTTATGCTTTACATCATCCCGATACTTCCTTTGTATTGGGAAAAACGTTGGTTATGGGGGGTAGTCAGCAAATTAATCAGATAGGTGGTAATATATATACAGGAGATATTTCTGCTATTCTAATGAAAAATCTTCCTAGAGCTGTAAAGAAAAGGAGAACCCCCGAGGAGATAGCATTAATATCTGATTGGGAGGTTAAATTGCAGAAACTTACCGATTATGCAATAAATGCAGATATACGTGCATTAGTTGGTGTTCCGTCGTGGATGTTAGTTCTTCTTAAAAAAATTGTAGAGGATACCGGCAAAACCATTCCTGAAATTTGGCCTCATTTGGAAGTGTTTTTTCACGGAGGTGTTAGTTTTACTCCATTTGGTGAGCAATATGAGAAAATTATAAAGTCGAGCAGAATGAGATATTGGGAGACTTATAATGCTTCTGAAGGATTCTTCGGGGTTCAGTTTACTCCAGAATCTAAAGATATGTTGTTGTTATTGGATAATGAGGTTTATTACGAATTCTTACCTGTAGAAGAGTGGAATAATGAACAGCCTGTGACGATTCCATTAGAAGGTGTGGAAGTTGGCAAACAATATGCAATTGTAATAACAACAAGTGGAGGTCTTTGGCGATATAAGCTTGGAGATACGATTATGTTTAGCTCAACAGATCCTTATCTTTTTAGATTGACGGGACGTACCAAGCAATTTATTAATGCTTTTGGAGAGGAACTAATTGTTGAAAATGCGGATAAAGCGATTGAAGAGGCTTGTATTGAAACTGGGGCAAAGATTACCGAATACACTGCTGCTCCTGTTTATTTTGGAGAAAATCATAATGGAGCACACGAATGGCTCATTGAATTTGAGACAGAACCAAATGATTTGAAGCGATTTGTAAACTCACTCGACGAGAGTTTGAAGCGACATAATTCAGATTATGAAGCAAAACGTTCTTACAACCTTTCGTTAGATTTGCCTATTGTGAGGTTGCTTGAAAAAGGAACATTCTATGGGTGGATGAAACAAAGAGAAAAAATAGGTGGTCAGAATAAGGTTCCTAAGCTGTCAAACGATCGCAAGTATGTGGACAGTATTCTTGAATTTGTGTCAAATAATTACTAAAATAGAATAAAAATAGGTTTCAGTACCTATTAATGAGAAAGATTACGTAAATTTGCAATCTTAAACCGACTTGTATCGAGATGAGAAAAAATATTATCTTTTTTTTATTGTTAGCTGTGACATTAGGCTCATGTGGCGAATACAATAAAATTTTAAAAAGTACCGACAGAGATTTGAAATATAGTTATGCAAAAAAATATTTCGAAGAGGGTAAGTACAGTCGGAGTATTACTTTGCTTGAAGAACTGGTGCCATTTATGAAGGGTACTGCACAAGCTGAAGAGTCGCTATATCTTTTAGCACAGAGTCATTATAATTCCAGAGACTATATTTCTGCAACAGAGGTGTTCAAAACATATTATAATACTTATCCCAGGGGTGAGTATGCCGAACCTTCACTTTTTTATTCAGCATATGGAATGTATCTGGATTCTCCCGATCCTAAGCTCGATCAGTCGAAGACATATACTGCTATAGCAGAGTTTCAGCGATATATGGAGAGATATCCACAAACAGAAAGAGCAGAGCAGGCTCGAAATTATATGTTTGAACTTCAGGAGAAGCTCGCTTATAAAGAACTTTTAGCAGCACAACTCTATCTTAATCTCGGTAATTATATGGGGAATAATTATGAGGCTGCTGTTACGACTGCACGTGAGGCAATGAAAAACTATCCATTTTCTATCTATTTGGAAGATTATCAGATTACTATTCTACGTGCCCGTTATGAGTTTGCCCAAAGAAGTATATTGAAAACACAGCCGGAGAGATTCCGTATGGTAGTAGATGAGTATTTTAATTATACAAATACATATCCCGAAGGAAAATATCTCTCAGAGGCAGAGCAGAAGTATTATAAAGAGGCACTTTCAAAAATTGAACAGTTGCCTACAACTTAAAAACAACTAACTTATATAAGTAAAATGGATTATAGAAAAATTGCTGCAAGCTCCAACACCGAAACACGTGATGTAATGAAATTATCGGAGCCCGTTGGAAATGTATATGAAATGGTGAGAGTGATTGGAAAGAGAGCTAACCAGATAAGTATTGATATGAAACAGGACCTGGATTCAAAATTACAGGAGTTTGCTTCATATAGTGATAACCTGGAAGAGGTTTTTGAAAACCACGAGCAAATAGAGATATCTCGCTTTTACGAAAAATTGCCTAAACCATCACTTCTGGCGATAGAAGAGTGGAAAGAAGGTGGTGTTTATTATCGTAATCCTGCTAAGGAAAAAGATCTGTTCTGATTTATGCTACAACGTATACAATCTGTATATCTGATTTTGGCTGCAGCTGCTATGCTTATTTCAATTGCAGTTCCATTAGCCTCTTTTCACTTTAATAGTGATGAGGTTTTGTTTGAAGCTATGGGTATATACCTAAACGGAGATCTTACCGATTCGACATGGGGACTCTTTGTTATTGGTTTAACAAGTTCTATATTAGCACTGATAACACTTTTTTTATATAAAAACAGACTTATGCAAATCCGTTTATCAATCTTCAATATAGTATTGATGATTGGTTTTTATCTTTATTTCGGATTTATTTTATATAAAGTTTATCCTGTAGAAAATTTAGTTTTTAGTAAAGTTGGCTTTGGTGCAATAATGCCTGTTATAAGCATTGTATTCACAATTCTTGCGATTAGAAAGATTGGTGCAGATGAAGCATTAATTCAGTCGTTGAACCGTTTAAGAGGCTAACTAAAAAGTCCACTCTTCTGATGTTCTAACTTCTTTTTTCTCCACTGGAACTGTGGCTTTAGTTTTAATAGGTTCGGTTGTTGTATTTTGCACACCCGAACCTTTATAGTACTGTAGTGCTGTAGGCATAATTGCAGTTAATCTTTCAATTCTTCTGTTGTCGGCAGGGTGTGTGCTTAATACTTCAGGTACTTGAGAACCTGATGATGCCTGTGCCATTCTTTGCCAGAATGGTATTGCAGCACGAGGGTCGTATCCGGCAATTGCCATTATAATAACTCCAATTTCATCAGACTCTAACTCTTGTTTGCGAGCATATGGCAACATAACACCAAGTTGAGCGCCAAGTCCAAATACTGTGTTTCCAATTTGACGAGTTGCCTCCGAGTTTCCTAATAAACCACCTGCTATAGCACCTCCATATTGTAATGCTACTTGTTGACTAATTCTTTCATTTGAGTGATGTGCTATAACATGAGCTATTTCGTGTCCAATAACTACAGCAAGCGCTTCTTCTGTCTGTGTTACCGGAAGTAGTCCGGAGTAAACTACAACTTTTCCACCTGGCATAGCAAAAGCATTTACACTTTTATCTGCTACTAGATTAAATTCCCAAGCATAGTTTGCTAGTTCCGACTCATAGCCGTTACTTTTATAAAATATTTCTACTGCTCTGGCTAGTCTATTTCCTACTCGATTTACTAATTTAGCGTTTTCTGTACCCCTTTCTACGGGAGCTGTGCGCATAAATTCTTGGTACTGCTGTAGACTCAAAGCTATGACTTCGTCGTTGGAAACTAGCTGTAATTGCCTTCTTCCAGTAAAGGGAACGCTGCCGCATGATGTTAGAAAAATAACTATTAGAAGAGAACTCAATTTTTTCATAGCTGTATGTTTTGTTTTAATTGTTTTGTACGGATTATTGCAAAAATAAATAAAATTCCTAATATCAATCCTTAAAAGAAAACTATTTTGAATTTTACCCCATTTTTCATATCTTTGAGCGATTTTATAAGCTTAAAATTGCACCTTTAGAAAGTGCTTATCAATCATTTTTATTAATTTAAGAAACATTTAATTATATATATAACGATGCACACTACCGTTTAGTTTTGGTGGTGATGCATCTGTTTATTAAACAGATATATGTCTTCTAAACAGAAAAACGATAACGAATTAGAAAATAAAAATGCGATGTCTCAGGAGGGAGAACAGGAAACTAGCTTCTCTTCAGGGGTGGGATCTGTATCGAGGGTGCCCGTGAGACTTGGAGAAGATACTACTCTCAATTTATCAAAGATGTATCAGAGTTGGTTTCTGGATTATGCATCATATGTAATATTAGAACGAGCAGTTCCACATATTTCTGATGGCCTTAAACCCGTTCAGCGAAGGATCATGCATTCTATGAAACGAATGGATGATGGTAGATATAACAAGGTAGCCAACATTATTGGAAATACAATGCAGTTTCACCCACATGGCGATGCCTCCATTGGTGATGCGTTAGTGCAGTTGGGACAAAAAGATTTGTTAGTTGATTGCCAAGGTAACTGGGGAAATATTCTAACCGGAGATAGTGCTGCTGCTCCAAGATATATTGAAGCGCGACTTACTAAATTTGCACTTGAGGTTCTTTTTAACCCTAAAACAACAGAATGGAAGCCCTCTTATGATGGTAGAAACAAAGAACCAATTACCCTTCCTGCTAAATTTCCACTTCTACTTGCTCAAGGTGCTGAAGGTATTGCAGTTGGATTGTCTTCTAAAATTTTGCCACATAATTTTAATGAACTTTGCGATGCGGCAATAGCATACCTGGAGGGAAAGAAGTTTAATCTTTATCCGGACTTTCAAACGGGTGGTTATATTGATGTGGAAAAATATAACGATGGTGAAAGAGGCGGATCGGTAAAGGTTCGTGCAACTATAACAAAGCTTGATAATAAAACTCTGATTATTAAAGATGTACCTTATGGAAGAACAACTTCGAGTGTAGTCGATTCTATACTTAAAGCAAATGAAAAAGGTAAAATTAAAATTAGAAGGGTTGACGACATAACTGCACAGAATGTTGAAATACATGTTCAGCTTGCACCTGGAGTTTCTTCAGACAAGACTATAGATGCTTTATATGCATTTACAGATTGTGAAATAAGTATATCGCCCAACTGTTGTGTTATTGATGACGAAAAACCTCACTTTTTAACTGTTAGTCATGTCTTGAAAGCTTCGGTGGACAAGACAAAAGAGATGCTTTGTAAAGAGCTTGAGATTGATAAAGCAGAGAAACAGGAGGCTCATTTATTTGCATCTCTTGAAAAAATATTTATAGAAGAAAGAATTTACAAGGATAATGAGTTTGAGAATGCTAAGAATATGGATCTTGCCGTAGCTCATATCGATAAACGTCTCGAACCTTTTAAGCCTGGTTTGATACGCGAAATAAACCATGATGATATTCTTAAGCTGATGGAAATCAAAATGGCTCGTATTCTAAGATTTAATGTTGATAAATCTAATGATCTGATTGCAAGGTTAATTGAAGAAATTGATGAGATTAATCACAATCTTAATAATCTTGTAGATTATACTATTGCCTGGTATCTGATGCTTAAGGATAAATATGGCAAAAACTATCCCCGTGTTACTGAAATAAGAAGCTTTGAAAATATTGAAGCGGCAAAGGTAGCAGCTGCTAATGAGAAACTTTATGTTAATCGTGAAGAAGGTTTTATTGGCACTGGGCTTAAGAAGGATGAATTTGTATGTAATTGTTCTGACATTGATGATGTAATAATCTTTTTTAAGGATGGTAAATATAAGGTAGTTAAAGTAAGCGAAAAGGAGTTTGTTGGTAAAGGTATTCTTTATGCCAATGTTTTTAAAAGGAATGATAAACGAACAATTTACAACGTGATTTATCGCGATGGAAGAATTTCTCCCCACTATATAAAACGTTTTGCTGTAACTGGAGTAACACGAGATAAAGAGTATGATTTGACAAAAGGTAAAGCAGGTTCAAGAATTTCATACTTTAGTGCTAACCCAAATGGTGAGGCAGAAACTGTTAAGGTAGTTTTGAAGCCAAAACCTAGAATGAGGATTCTTCAATTTGAAAAAGATTTTAGCGAAATCGATATAAAAGGAAGGGGTGCAATGGGTAATATATTAACAAAAGCCGAGGTGCATCGTATACAGCTAAAGCAAAAAGGTATTTCTACTCTTGGTGGAAGAAAGGTTTGGTACGACCCCGATGTGTTTAGACTTAACTATGAAGGTGGAGGAGATTATCTTGGAGAATTTCAAGGTGACGATATGATATTGGTAGTAACTAAAAGTGGAGACTATCATATTTGTAATTTTGATCTATCGAATCATTTCCCAACTGATCTACTCTTAATTGAGAAATTTGATATAAATAAAGTATGGTCTGCCGCACTATATGATGCTGATCAAGGTTTTGCTTATTTGAAACGATTTACCTTTGAAGCTACTGACAAACCACTTAATTTCTTGGGCGAAAATGCTGAGTCAAAATTATTTTTACTAACAGATGTAGTATTTCCGAGAGTAAGAGCTGTTTTTGGAGGAAATGACGACTTCAGGGAGCCACTGGAAATAGATGTAGAAGAGTTTATAGCTGTTAAGGGTTTTAGGGCAAAAGGTAAACGAATTTCTAATTTTGAGGTCAAAGCGGTGGAAGAACTTGAACCAACAAGGTTTCCGGAAGAGGTGATAGAAGATCAATCGACAAAGGTGGAAATTGAAGAAGAGAATGGAGATGATAATGTATCAGATTCTGATTTGAGGGATGAAATTACCGGTCAGATGAAATTGTTCGATTAATCAAGTTTGTTGAATTAAAACTAAATCTGATGAAAAAAGCGTTGATATTGGTGTTAATAGGGTTAAGTTGTCTTAGCCTGATATTTTCACAAGAGAGTATAAAAGTTGGAAATATGAGATCGGTTAACCAATCTACGCTTATCGGTTTAGGTAGATCCTATTTATATGACAGCTATTTATCTCCACTTACATACGAGGGAATTGCAATTTCTTTAATGCATGATCGTATAAAAGGATCTACTTTGTCAAATGGTGAATTATTGATTCAGAATCAGTTCAGACTTCAAACAGGTGTCACTAAAAACCCTACTTCATCTTCTTCTGAATACTGGGGCAATTTGTACTATAATTTATATGGGTATTGGCCTTTATTGAAAAATAATATAGGAAATGATAAGTTTAGATTTTATGGTGGTGGAGGACCTGAACTTGCTTTAGGAGGAATTTATAATGTGAGAAATAGTAATAACCC
The DNA here is from genome assembly GCA_964478295.1 of uncultured Proteiniphilum sp. Taxonomy (GTDB): domain Bacteria; phylum Bacteroidota; class Bacteroidia; order Bacteroidales; family Dysgonomonadaceae; genus Proteiniphilum. Next base: position 15,821 of record CAYZHS010000011.1, read on the forward strand.
AGGTTCGTTAAAATCACACATTAATATAAATGTCTCTGCTATGGCTATTTATAGTTGGCGATATTTAACTTTCAGATGGCAAATTTCATCTCCTTTTGCGGGCATTTTCTTTTCACCTGAATATGGTCATTCGTACTACGAAATATTTACTTTAGGAAATGATAAGGGCACAATACACTTAGGTTCTTTTCATAATCAACTTTCGTTGCGTAACTACTTCACTGTAGATATTCCGATAAATAATTTAACCATTAGAACTGGTTATTTGTGGGACTATTACAGTAGTGATGTAAATAAACTGATAACAAAAATAAGTTCTCATCAGTTCCTAATTGGTCTTGCATTCGAATCATTGAACTTTGGGTATAAAAAGGCCAGGAATAACCATGTGCTCGAAAGTGTTTATTATAAGTAGTTTAAAATACTATATACAACTAAGTGTAGAATAGTATATTAGTAAATCAAAAAATAATCTGTAACAAAATAATTATGTACTACAATTTTGACGAAATAATTGATAGGACAAATAGTGATTGCTCTAAAATAGAGAATTTGAAACCTCTGTTCGGTCGCAAAGATATCATACCACTATGGGTAGCAGATATGGATTTTAAAACACCACCTGCAATAACAGAAGCACTAATGAAGCGTGTTGAACATGGGGTGTTTGGCTATACTGTTCAGTCGGATGAATATTTTAATTCAATTATAAATTGGTTACAAAGACGCCATAGCTGGAAAGTTAATAAGGAAGAAGTAAATTACGTGCCAGGGGTAGTAAAAGGGTTTAGTTTTGCTATTGAAGAATTCACAGAATCAGGTGATAGTATTATTATTCAACCACCGGTATATCATCCTTTTAGACTTGTTACAAACGCACTAGGGCGAAAAGTTGTAAATAATTCGCTTATACTCGAAAATGGGCAGTATAAAATGGATTTTGAAGGTTTAAGAAAAATAGTTTCAGAGAAAGAATGCAAAATGCTTATATTGTGTAATCCACATAATCCTGGAGGTAGAGCATGGTCGCCCGATGAACTTAAAGAACTTGCCAATATTTGTTACGAAAATAATATTCTAGTGGTTTCAGATGAGATTCATTCTGATATGGCATTGCCAGGATATACACATACACCATTCGCAACTGTATCTGATGAGGCAAGGGACAATTCGATTACATTGATGGCACCCAGTAAAACCTTTAATATTGCAGGTATAGTGAGTTCTTTTGCAATAATTCAGAATAAAGAAATTAGAGATAAGTACCACAGTTTTATAAAACCGCGAGGTTTGGATGAGGGTACTTTATTTGCATATACTGCAACAATAGCTGCTTATAATTATTGTGACGACTGGTTGGATAAAATGTTGGAGTATATACAGTCTAACCTGAATTTTGTAGATAATTATTTAAAAGAAAATATACCACAGATTAAGGCTATTTTACCTGAAGCCTCATTTTTGATATGGCTCGATTGTAGACAATTGAATCTGTCACAGCGAGAGTTGGTGAAATTGTTTGTAGACAAAGCTGGTTTAGCTTTAAACGATGGTTCGATATTTGGTCCCGGAGGCGAAGGCTTCATGCGTTTAAATATTGGTACCTCAAAAATAATATTAGAAAAGGCTTTGTGTAATCTCAAAGATGCATGTAAGCAATAAACATTGTTAGGAATTAAGTGTTAGATAATGGGGTTTTATTCTCCGCAAATTTTAAGTTAAACAACATAAGAAACAAAAATGAAGATTTCAGAAAATAAATACGTAGTACTTTCTTACGATTTAAGCGTTGGTGAGGGAGAAGAAAAAGAGTTAATGGAACAGGCAACTATTGAACAGCCAATGGAGTTTGTTTTTGGCACAAATAGCATGCTTGATGCATTTGAGAAACAAATAGAAGGCATGGAAATTGGCTCTGAATTTAATTTTCAACTCACACCCGACGAAGCATATGGCGATTATGATGATGCGCAGATTTTAGAGTTGCCTAAGAATATATTTGAGATTGAGGGGAAGATTGACAGCAATGTTCTTTTTGAAGGGAATGTAGTTCCTATGATGGATTCATCGGGAAACCGTTTAATGGGTTCTGTTGTAAACATAGGTGACGATTATGTAACAATGGACTTTAACCACCCGTTAGCTGGAGAAAATATGTATTTCTCGGG
>CAYZHS010000012.1:0-17706 GCA_964478295.1 uncultured Proteiniphilum sp.
ATTTAATGAAAAAGGGTGGATGTATAAAAAAGCGGTTGAAGATAGTATTCGCGACTGGATATACCCTGGTTACATAGGTTCATTTTATGATGCTTATGCCGAAGGTGCACGTAAATTGTTTTGGGATCAGCTAGAAGAGAAGCTCTACCCTATTGGGTTTGACGCTTGGTGGATGGATGCTTCTGAACCCAATATTCAGGATAATACATCAATGGAATATCGCAAAGCACTAAGTGGACCAACTGCACTTGGTCCTTCAACAAAATATCTGAATGCCTACTCACTTGTAAATGCAGAGTCAATATATAAAGGTCAGAGAGGTGTAGATCCCGATAAAAGAGTATTTCTTTTAACCCGCTCTGGTTTTGCAGGAATACAACGATACTCCACCGCTGTATGGAGCGGTGATATTGGAACAAGATGGGAGGATATGAAAGCTCAGATATCTGCCGGACTTAATTTTGCTCTTTCGGGTATACCATACTGGACAATGGATATAGGTGGCTTCTGTGTTGAAAAAAGATTCGAAAATGCTCAAAGGCAATTTGATGAAACAGGTGTTGAGAATGATGATTTAAAAGAGTGGCGTGAGTTAAACAACCGTTGGCATCAGTTTGGTGCATTTGTTCCACTATTCCGTTCTCATGGCCAATTTCCATATCGCGAAATGTTTAATATTTCTCCTGAAAACCACCCTGCCTATAAATCGATGCTCTATTATAATCACCTTAGATACAGATTAATGCCGTACATATACTCACTTGCAGGTATGACATGGTTTGAAGACTACACTATTATGCGTGCATTAGTTATGGATTTTAAAGATGATATAAAAATTAATGATATTGGTGATCAGTATATGTTTGGACCAGCATTTATGGTATGCCCCGTTTATGAATATGGTGCACGTAGCAGAGAAGTTTATTTTCCATCAAACGATGGGTGGTACGATTTATATACAGGTAAATATATTGAAGGAGGTAAATATCTTAATGTTGATGCACCCTACAATCGTATTCCTCTTTTTGTAAAACCAGGTAGTATTATTCCATATGGACCAGAGATTATGTATAGTAGTGAGAAGTCTCCCAAAGAGATAACTCTATATGTATATGCAGGAAATAATGGTTCATTTACACTATATGAAGATGAAGGTATTAACTACAACTACGAGAAAGGAGATTACTCTATAATTAACTTCTTCTATAATGATAAAACAAATACACTTGAGATTGGAAACCGAGAAGGGAATTTTGAAGGGATGCTAAACAAAAGGAGTTTCAATATTATATATGTAAGCAAGAATAACCCAATAGAATTGGATTTTGAAACTACCGGAATAGTGATAGAATATGATGGTACAAAGCAGACTTTGCAAATGGAGTTATCATAAACATATTGAAAGTAGTATTATAAAGCAATTGCTTATCTATGTAAGTTTAAATAAAAATATAATTGAAACACATTATGACAATGAAAAAAATTAACCGACGTGAATTTATCAGTTATACAGGATCTGCCTTAGCATTTACTGTGGTTCCCAGAAACGTATTGGGAGGTGTTGGATATGTTGCTCCAAGTGATAAGATTAATCTTGGTCTCATTGGAGTTGGAATGCAACAAATGGGTGAATTAATAAATTTAATACCTAACAATAAGATTCAAATTGTTTCGATTTGTGATCCAAATAAATATCCTGTTGGTTATAAGCAATGGGGACCAGGTAATGGTTTAAAAAACAGTATAAGAAAAATATTGGGTGATTCTACCTGGGGCGGTGAAGTTAATGTATCTGCAGGACGTGATTGTGGTCAGAGTTTTATAAATCAGTATTATGCTAAAGAAAGGAACAAATACAATTACTCTGCATGTACTGCTTACTCTGATTTTAGAGAAATGTTGGATAATGAGAAAGGTATTGATGCGGTAAAAGTAATTGTACCCGATCATGCATATCCACCAATAATATTAAAGGCGTTAAGTAAAGATAAACATATTGTAGCTCACAAACCTCTGGGAAACAGGGTATCTGAAGTCAGAGCAGTTTTAAATGCAGTAAAAGAAAAGCCTTATCTTACAACACACCTGCTTGCTTGGAGTGATATACACGATAGGTTTGAAATAGTAAAAAAGTGGATTAATGATGGGGTAATTGGAACATTAAAAGAAATTCACAACTGGTCTTACAGACCTGTATGGCAACAATGGCAAACATATTTTGAAGAGACTCCTAAAATACCTGAGGGTTTTGACTGGAATTTGTGGCTTGGTGCGTGGCCTGATAGACCTTATCATCCCAATTACACTCATACAGTATACAGGGGGTGGTATGATTTTGGAGCAGGAAGTATAGCTGATATGGGTATTTATAGTTTATGGCCTCTATTTACAACTTTTGGAGTTAAAGAACCTCCTTTTGCAATTGAAACTATGGGCACTACTACCAAAACAATTGGAGAGTTTGATGAAATGAAGAGTGTGCCTAACAATGTTGCTTATCCACTTTCCTCGGTAGTTAGATGGAAGTTTGATAAATCTGATATGAATGTTCCTTTTGATCTCTTTTGGTATGATGGGGGAATGAGACCACCTACCCCTCACGAATTAGAGGTTGACAATAAAGTCTTCGAAAGTGAAGGGATGATGTTTGTTGGTGATAAAGGGAAAATATTAGGAGGTTTTTTATGTGAGAATCCAGTAATTATTCCTGAATCAAGAATGTTGGAAGTAACAGGAGAAAGCAACTATAAAGGTTTGAAAGAGCGAAAAGATTCAACTAATGTGTGGATTGAGGCAATATTAAATAAAAGTCAATCACCAGGCAACTTCCTCAGTTCTTGGCCTATTATTGAAACAGCTCACCTGGCAACTGTAGCCTTTAGAACTGGCAAAAAAATAGCATATGACCACAAAGCTATGAATGTGACCAATATACCTGTAGCAAATCAGTATCTTTATCGCTCTGAATATAGAAAAGGCTGGGAAATATAATATTTATAATTAGATAAATAATTTGATTGATATGAAAAATGTTACACGTAGAGGATTCCTTGAAAAAACTTTATCAGTTGGAACTGGTTTATTTGTTGCACCAACCATATTAGAACTTCAAACCTTAAAAGCTTCTGCTAAGATTGCTAATTTTCAAGAATCTGCAATAATTGGCAAAAATGATATTTCTCTTGCTCAATGGTCTTTGGTTAAAGAAGTAATGAACGGAGATTGGAAAACTTTAGATTTCCCAAGAGTTGCCAGAGAGGATTTTGGATTAAATGGTATTGAATTTGTTAATACTCTTTTTGAAGTACCTACTGCTAATTATTTGAAACAATTAAAAAGAAATGCTGAGGATTACGGCGTAAAGATGGTATTAATTATGGTTGATGCAGAAGGTGAAACTTGCACTCCATCAAAAGAAGAAAGAAAACAGACAGTAATAAATCATCGAAAATGGATAGACATAGCACAATATCTAGGTTGTCATGCTATACGTACAAATTGCATAGGTACAAAGGATATTGATAAGGAAGAAGCATTGAAATGGTCGGCTGAGACTTATAATATGATACTTGATTATGCCATACCTGCCAATACGAGTATATTAGTAGAGAATCACGGAGGTGTTTCTAACGATGCTGATTGGATTGTATCTTTAATGAAAAAGGTAAATAACAAGTATTTTGGAGTATTACCCGACTGGAGACAACCGGGTTCTGAATTTGACAATGTTGGATTTTTAAAGAAAACTCTTCCATATTCTGGAGGTATGTCATTTAGAAACCAACCTTCAGATGAACTTACGCAAGAAATGATAAAAATGACTTATGACATGGGATTCAGAGGGTGGTATGGTATAGAATCAAGTGGAAGAGAAAATATAAAAAAGAGTATAGAGTTATTAAAAAAACATTTACCTATGTAATTTTCATATAGTAGGGGTTTTAAATTTAAGCCCCTACTTTATAAAACATACTAATAATAAAAAAACATAGAGTTTATATACTACCTGCTTTGCAACAAATAGTTCACTTCTTCTAGATTAAAATATTCAGGATCAAAATCCTCTGCGAGCCAATCTATATAATTTTCGTAATATTTATGCTCTGGATTTTTAATTATTTCTAATATCTTTTGATACCCATATATTCCATCACAGTTTTCTGGTGGACAAGACATTTTACCATCAATACATATCGGATAGCTTGTTAATGGGTCACGTTCGGTTATCTCCTCAAGAAAAAATATCATGTCCCCAATTATCTCCTAAATCATAAACATAAACCACTCTATCGTGCTTGTTTAAAAGTAGGTCTGATACAATCAAATCTTTATAATCCTTATGTTTAACGTCATCCAGTTCATCACTATCATTTTTTACTGTATAAAAGAAACTGTCTTTTATGAAATGATGTAAATGAGAATTTTCCCATCCCATAGAAGCTTGAATTACTCCATGTAAAATAGGTAGTGGCATGCCTGAAGGGATTAACAATCGTCTCCAAATCTTAGGTTTACTACCTCTCAGCACAACTTGAATCTGAAATATTTTATCACTCATATCATACTGTACTAAATTGTGAAGAATTGATTGCAAGTTTACTATTATTCAGCAAAATGACAAAACAAATAGAGATGTATATTGAATATTTTAATTCAGACTGGATGCTTTTTAATAATAAGCAAAACAACTATGTAATAAAAAGAGTGTTATATTTGTATCAACAATAGTAAAAGTAAAAGATTTGAAAAGAATAGCATACATATCTGTAATTTCTATTACTAGCATTCTAATGCTTTTTCTTTCTGCTATTCCACATCATCATCACTTAAATGGTGTACATTGCTTTAAAGTATATCAAGTTGAACATAGCTGTGATAAAGAACATGAAAATCATCATAATCCAACAACAAATAATAATTCAGAAAACTCTCATTGCATAATACATTCAAACTTCATTATTCAGCATACTGATGATAATGTACGTATAAAATCTCTTTCAATAAATTATTCCGTAGATAATGGTTTTGATTGTTACTTTGTAACTCCTGTTAAAGAACAGGTTAATTTTATATTAGATAAAAACAGGTCTGATTATTGTGAATATCCCAACATACTTAAATCTCAATATAAACCTAGTTCTTTAGGTTTAAGAGCACCTCCTTTCAATTCTATTTAAGACTATATTCTACAAGAGTTTTATTGGTTAACTACTTTAATTATCATTTATTTCAACTATTATTTTCATATAATTATGAAGACAATTTTTATATCATTACTCATAGTTTCGGCTATGATGTTTACGGGGTGTCATAACCATAAAGTTGATGCAAACAATCACGACAATCATATCGATGACGAGAATTATGAACATTTTATTCACTTTTCAAAAGAACAAGCTCACTTAGCAGAATTGACAGTTGAGATTGTATCTCTTGACACTTTTAGACAAGTGATAAAAACAAGCGGGGAGATTTTATCTTCTCAGAGCGACGAAACTACTATTTCTTCAACCACAAATGGAATTGTATCGTTCTCAAAAGAGTCAATTGCACCCGGAACTGCAGTACGTGCTGGGGAAACTATAATTACTGTTTCAGCTAAATCACTCCCTGATGGAGATCCAGTGGTAAAATCGAAAATTATTTATGAAACTGCATTAAAGGAATATGAGCGCGCTGGTATCTTAGTTAAAGATCAAATAATATCGGAGAAAGAGTTTGAACAAAAACGTTCTGATTATGAAAGTGCAAAATTGCAATATCAAGCTCAGGCATCTAGCTATAGTTCAAATGGTATCAGAATAACTTCTTCAATTAGTGGCTTTGTAAAAGATCTCTTTGTAGGTCAAGGTGATTTTGTTTCAGTAGGTCAGCCTATTGCTACTATTTCTCGGAATAAAAGATTACAGCTGCGTGCAGAATTATCAGAGATGCATTATAAATCTATTTTATCAATAAACGATGCCAATTTCAAATTGCCATACGATAAAAAATTGTATAAGTTAAGTGAATTAAACGGAAGGTTAATATCACACGGAAGAACATATGAAGGAAAATCATTTTTTATACCAGTTACTTTTGAATTCGACAATATTGGAAATATTATTCCTGGATCTTTTGCTGAAATATACCTATTATCAATTCCTCTGATAGATGTAATATCAGTACCGGTTTCATCAATAACTGAAGAGCAGGGTTTACACTTCGTTTATTTAAAAATAGATGATGAGAGCTTTAAAAAACAGGAAGTTACACTTGGAGAAACTGATGGTTCGCGAGTTCTTGTTAATTCGGGTTTAAAAGAAGGAGACAGTTTAGTTACTAATGGGGTTTATCAGGTTAAATTAGCTGCAAAGCCTTCTGTTATGCCCGAAGGACATACACATTAAACTAAAAAAGGAATAATTATATGTTGAATAAACTGATTAAGTTTTCACTAGAAAACCAACTAGTTGTATTGGTGGTATCGATTATATTAATTGTACTTGGGATATATACTGCATCCAATATGGAAGTTGATGTTTTTCCTGACTTAAACGCACCTACAGTGGTTGTAATGACAGAGGCAAAAGGTATGGCACCAGAAGAGGTTGAAAGGTTAGTTACATTTCCGGTTGAGGTTGCACTAAACGGAGCAACTAACGTTAGACGTGTACGCTCATCATCTACTACTGGTTTTTCTGTTGTTTGGGTTGAATTTGACTGGAATACTGATATTTATATAGCAAGACAAATTGTTTCTGAAAAGCTAGCAGTTATAAGAGAATCTCTGCCATCAAATGTGGGTAATCCGACCTTAGGCCCACAGTCATCTATTATGGGAGAAATTATGATAATTGGCATTACTGCAGACTCAACTTCATTGAGAGAGTTACGTGATATAGCAGACTGGACTATTCGTCCTCGATTATTGTCGATAGGTGGTGTTGCTCAGGTATCAGTATTGGGAGGAGAGATAAAGGAGTATCAAATACTTTTAAATCCAGAAAAGATGAAGCATTACAATGTTAGTCTTGATGAAGTTCTAGCAATTGTAAAAGGGATGAATCAAAATGTTTCTGGTGGTATAATTAGCGAATTTGGCAATGAGTTTATCATACGAGGTATTCTATCAACTAATAACATAAACGAGTTGAAAAAATCTGTTGTTAAAACAGTTAATGATAGTCCCATTTTACTTGAAAATATATCTGAAGTTACAATCGGTAACAAAGCGCCTAAATTGGGTTTAGCATCTGAGCGTGGTAAACCGGCCGTATTGTTGACTGTAACAAAACAACCTAAAACAAATACATTAGAACTGACTGATAAGTTAGATCAATCGATTGCTGAACTTCAAAGTATAATGCCATCAGATGTGAAATTATCGACAGATATTTTCAGACAATCTCGTTTTATAGAAAGCTCTCTAAACAATATTAAAATAGCTTTACTGGAAGGTGGTATATTTGTTATTATTGTACTGTTTGTTTTTTTGAGGAATCCGCGAACTACATTCATTTCACTCGTAACAATACCTGTATCATTAGTTGTTGCTATTCTTGTTTTAAAGCTCATGGGACTAACTATTAACACCATGAGTCTTGGTGGTATGGCAATTGCTATTGGTTCGCTTGTAGACGATGCAATTGTAGATGTTGAGAATGTATTTAAAAGACTTAGGGAAAACAAAATTAAGCCAAAAGAAGAACAGTTAAATGTTATACAAGTTGTCTATAACGCTTCAAAGGAAGTTAGATTGCCAATACTTAACTCAACATTAATAATCGTTGTAAGTTTTATACCCTTATTCTTCCTATCTGGCATGGAAGGGCGTATGTTAGCTCCCCTTGGAATAGCATTTATTGTATCGCTTATTGCATCTAGCATTGTTGCATTAACACTAACACCCGTTCTTTGTAGTTTCCTTCTTACAAAGGAGCAGAATGATAAAAAAATAGTATACAAAGAAACTTTTGTAGTGAGAATTTTAAAGAGAGATTACAAGAAATTACTTTACTTCACACTTCAAAATAAAAAATTGATTTTAATTTCCACTAGTGTATTATTGGTTATCTCCTTAATTATGTTCTTCAATTTAGGTAGAAGCTTCTTACCGCCGTTTAATGAAGGCTCTTTTACTGTAAACGTCAACACGCTTCCCGGCATATCACTTGAGGAGTCTGACAAGATTGGACGTTTAGCAGAAGATATACTTTTATCAATTCCAGAGGTGCAAACTGTAGGTCGCAAAACTGGAAGGGCAGAACTGGATGAACATGTGCTGGGTGTAAATACATCTGAAATTGAAGCTCCAATATTGCTAAATAATCGGTCGAAGGATGAAATTCTTTATGAGATTAGAGAAAAAATGAGTGTTTTACCTGGTGTTAATATCGAAATTGGGCAACCTATCTCACATAGGTTAGATGCTATTCTTTCTGGTTCTCAATCAAATATTGCTATAAAAATTTTTGGAAACGATTTAAACAAGCTTTACGAAATAGGCAATCAAATTAAATATTCTATACAGGATGTAGAAGGAATTGTAGATTTAAATGTTGAACAACAGGTTGAACGCCCGCAACTTAAAATTACACCAAAAAGAGAGTTGCTGGCAAAATATGGCATATCACTACCAGAGTTCTCAGATATGATTTCTGTAATGATTGGCGGGGAAATAGTTTCGCAAGTATATGAGGAAAACAGATCTTACGATTTGACATTGAAAGTTAATGATGATAGTCGTTCATCAAATAATGATATTAATGAATTGATTATTGATGCAAACGGTAGAAAAATACCATTAAGTAATGTTGCAGACGTTTCATCAGTAATGGGACCCAATACTATAAATCGCGAGAATGTATCACGTAAGATTGTTATTTCGGCAAATATCTCGGGTGGTGACTTAAGGGGGGTAGTAAACAAAATACAACAGATAGTAAATGATCAAATACATCTACCAGAGGGTTATCATATAGAGTATGGCGGCCAGTTTGAAAGTGAACAAAGAGCTTCACGTATTTTGCTTTTAACATCAGTGTTATCTATTTTGATTATTTTCTTATTACTATTTAATCAGTTCCGCAATGTAAATCAATCATTAGTTATATTGCTTAATTTGCCTTTAGCACTAATAGGTGGAGTTTCAATATTGTTTTTCACTAGCGGAAACATAAGCATTCCCGCTGTAATTGGCTTCATATCTCTCTTTGGAATTGCAACTAGAAACGGAATGCTTTTAATTTCCAGATACAATGATTTGTATGGTGAAGGTCATTCAGTATTCAATAGTATAATAATTGGCTCCTTAGATAGATTAAGTCCAATTTTAATGACTGCACTAACTACCGCTCTAGCTCTTATACCTCTAGTAATAAATGGAGGATTGCCAGGGAACGAAATACAAAGCCCAATGGCAAAGGTTATTTTGGGTGGTTTGATTACTTCTACTCTTTTAAATGGATTTATTATTCCCATAATGTACTTACTAACAAAGAAAAAATGAAAACTAGATTATTACTTTTAGGTTTTATATTAAAAAGTGTATTGATTGTATCTCAGAATAGTATTGAAGTTATATTGAAATCAATAGAAGATAATAACAGCACACTTAAAGCATTAAAAGAAACTGCAGATGCTCAAATGTTAGAGAACAAAACAGGTATATACCTTTCTAATCCTGAAGTAGAATTTGGATACCTTTGGGGTAACCCCCACCTCATTGGCAACCGTGTAGATTTTAGCGCAATGCAATCTATTGATATAGCTACAATAACAGGAATAAAAAATAGACTTGCCGACAAAAAAAACATTTCTGTTGAATGGCTTTATAAGTCAGAAAGGATGAATATTCTACTAGAGGCCAAAAAGCTTTGTTTTGATTTGATATATTATAATTCAATTATAAATGAATTCAATGCAAGACTAAATCATGCTAATTACATATATGAAATTTATGAAAAGCGTCTCTCTGAAGGAGATGCTAACAGACTAGAATTGAACAAAGCGCATTTAAGTCTTAAAATTGTACTAGGAGAATTACTTCGCATGGAAACAGAGCGAAATGCTATTATCTCTAATCTAAAACAATTAAATGGAGGTGAAGAAATATTGCTAAATAATGAATATTTTGAGCCAATATTACTTCCAACCAACTTTGAGGAGTGGTATAGACAAGCAGAACAAAACAATCCAATTTTATTATTTGTGAGACAGGAAGTGGAAGTTAGTAAGGATTTATTAAAACTGACAAAAGTCCAAAGATTACCTTCATTTTCGGTAGGCTTTATTAGCGAGAAGGTAGTTGGGGAAAAATTTCAAGGAGTAAAAGTGGGAATTTCTTTGCCTTTGTGGGAAAACAAGAACCAAGTTGCACATGCCGAAGCAGCAGTTAAAGCTGCTGAATCGCGACGTATTGATAATATACAGAATTATTATTTTAAGGTTAAAAATCAATACTCAATAGCTATTGGGTTAAATGAAGTAGCACTTAACTATCGCAATCTACTTGTTACTTCAAATAGTGCGGAGCTACTCAAAAAAGCACTTGATACCGGAGAGATTTCACTTTTAAATTATCTGACTGAGTTATCTTTATATTATGATATTGTAAAATTGGCGCTTCAATCTGAGCTCGATTATCAAAAAGCAGTTGCTGAATTATTAGCCGTAGAATTATAAGTTATAAATTTCCATTGTATAGCAATTGCTGGATATGTGTTACCAGTAGATAATTCATATTAAGAGTCTGCACCAACTAGTGAACTAACATAATCGACAGGCTTTCTGATGAGACGCTCAAATAGATGTTTACGCCTAACAATAATGATAAAACAAACTTTCTCATAATATTCTAACAATTTACAATACTCAAACATAACACCAACTTTACAATAGAACTTAATTAAACCGGATAAAATATTGTAATTTATTTGTTGATATTACTATATGATAACACAATTAGGTTCAGTTAAATCTTCATTTTTTAGTAAGTTTGCACTCGTTTCTGAAAAATAAACATATATATATAAGAAATATGGCAAAAGATTATAAAGTGGAGATTTGTGCTAACTCTGTAAAGAGTTGTATTGAAGCACAAAAAGGAGGAGCTTACCGAGTTGAGCTTTGCGCCGGGATACCTGAAGGAGGTACTACTCCATCATATGGTGATATAGTCTTGGCACGTGAACTTTTAGATATTAAGTTAAACATTATTATTCGCCCACGCGGAGGTGATTTCCTTTATAATAATCTAGAACATAAGATTATGCTGAAGGATATAGAAGTTGCAAAAAATCTAGGAGTAGATGGTATTGTCATTGGTTGTCTTACACCAAACGGTGAAATTGATATGGCTAGAAATAAAGAATTGATTGAGGCAGCAGGTGATATGAGTGTCACTTTTCATAGAGCATATGATATGTGCCGTGATCCATACAATAGTTTGGAAAAAATAATCGAGCTAGGGTGTGATAGAATTCTTACTTCAGGACAACAACAAAAGGCACTAATGGGTATTAATCTTCTGAAAGACCTGGTAAAAATTGCAGGAGAAAGAATTATAATTATGCCCGGAAGTGGTGTAAATGAAGATAACATAGCTATGATAGCTAAGGAGACTGGTGCAAAAGAATTCCATTTCTCAGCCAGGGAGCCAATTGAAAGTGGAATGACTTATCGTAACCCTAACCTGAAAATGGGAGGAACGGCTGTTGTTATAAATGAATTTGAGGAACAAGTAACCAGCTCTGAAAAAGTAAAATCTACAATTAAAGCACTAGAAAGATAAGAAATTATATAATTATTTATTTATTGAATTGACAAGATGAAAATTTTTAAACATTTGACTTTTATACTATTTGCAGTATTAGCTGCTTCGTGTAGTATAGGAAGTAGTGGTTCTTCTGAGGCTAACTATGAAGTAGTGCCTCTACCTAAACTAATTAGCCCAAAAGATGGCGAGGCATTTACTCTAAATGGCAAAACAAATATTATTTACCCCGAAGGGAATAATAAGTTGCAAAAGAATGCCGAATTTTTAGCTGAGTATATTAATATTGCTACAGGAATAAAAACTGCTACTACTACTAATTTAGAGGTAGAAAATGCAATTATACTTCAGACAGAACTAGAAAGTGATAACACTGAAGCTTACACAATTGATGTTAGTAAAGAAAATATAACTATTAATGGTGCTACTGAAGCAGGTGTATTTTACGGTATACAAACTATTAGAAAAGCAACTCCAATTAAGAAAGTGGCATCAGTTGTTTTTCCAACTGCTAGCATTTCAGATGAACCTAGATTTGGTTACAGAGGTGTAAGTCTTGATGTGGCTCGTCATTTTCAGCCAGTTGAGTTTATTAAAAAATATATCGATCTCCTAGCCCTACATAATATTAACATATTTCACTGGCATCTTACAGATGATCAGGGATGGAGAATTGAAATTGAATCATTTCCACGTTTAACAGAAGTTGGATCTACTAGAAATGAAACAGTAATTGGTCGCAACTCAGGAGAATATGATGGAACTCCACATGGTGGTTATTATACTAAAGAAGAACTCAAAGAAGTTGTTGAGTATGCAAAAGAGAGGTACATAACTATCATACCTGAAGTTGATTTACCTGGTCATATGCTTGCTGTATTAACTGCTTACCCAGAACTTGGATGTACAGGTGGTCCATACCATGTAGTTGGTGAATGGGGGGTTTTTGATGACATCCTTTGTGCAGGAAAAGAAGAATCTTTTGATTTTTTAGAATCTGTGCTCACAGAAGTAATGGAGATATTCCCATCTGAATTAATTCATATAGGTGGTGATGAAGCACCAAAAACCAGATGGGAAGAGTGTCCCGACTGTCAGGCTCGTATAAAAGAGCTGGGATTAAAAGATAAAAACGGACATACTGCAGAGCATTATCTTCAGAGCTATGTAACTGCCCGAGTTGAGGAATTCCTTAATGAGCATGGACGTAGAATTATTGGATGGGACGAAATACTTGAAGGTGAGTTAGCTCCAAATGCTACTGTTATGTCGTGGAGAGGTATGGATGGTGGAATTCAAGCTGCAAGAATGGGGCATGATGTTATTATGACTCCAACAACATATAGTTATTTCGACTATTATCAGGCACAAAACATTGATGAGGAGCCTTTTGGTATTGGTGGTTATCTTCCACTTGAGCAAGTTTACAGATTTGAACCAGCACCTGATATTTTAACAGAAGAGGAGAAAAGTCATATTCTTGGTGCTCAAGCTAATGTGTGGACTGAGTACATCAAAGAACCATGGCACGTAGAATATATGGTTTTACCTCGACTTGCTGCTATGAGTGAAGCGCAGTGGATGGATACGGATAAAAAAGATTACGAAGATTTTCTTGAAAGACTTCCAAGATTAATAAGCCACTACGACAAACTCAACTACACTTACGCTACTCATGTATTTGATGTAAAGGGTGTGTTTACTCCAAATTTCGAGTCAAGTGCTTTAGAAGTAGAGTTTACAACAATCGACGATTCAGATGTTTACTATACACTTGACGGAAGTGAACCATCAGAATCATCAATTAAGTACGATGGATTATTTTCTATCAATGAGAACGCTGATATTAAAGCAGTAGCTATTCGCAATGGTGTAAAAAGCAAACTTCTGCATGAAGTGATTAATGTAAACAAAGCAACTTACAAACCAATTGAATTACTAACAACACCTGCTCGTAGTTACGAATATACAGGTGCAAGTATGTTGGTAGATGGTCTTTATGGCAAAAACACTAACTATCGTACAGGCAGATGGATTGGTTTCCAAGGAGAAGACATTGTTGCTGTAATTGATATGCTAAAAGAAACTGTGATAAGCTCCATAGAAATTAATAATGCGGTTGTAACAGGAGATTGGATATTTGATGCTTCAGAGATTATAATTGAATCGTCAAATGATAAAGTTAACTTTTCAACAGTTGCGAGTGAAAAAATAAATGATGACAAAAACGAACACTGGGCTGATATTTCAACTCATAAGGTTTCATTTGAACCATTAGCTGCAAGATACTTTAAAGTGACCGTAAAGTGCTCTACAATGCCTGACTGGCATCCTGGAAGTGGACGAAGAGCATTTATATTTGTAGATGAAATTAAACTCGACTAATAGATTTATTAACTAGTCTCACTAGTATTAAAAAAGCGCTGTTACCAAATGGTCTCAGCGCTTTTTCATTTTATATAAGTTGTTTATTATATATCAGTTTTCTGAAGTGAATAAAGCAACTCGATTTCTTCTGCCCATAGAGTTTCGTCGGGTGTTTCTAGAATTAGTGGAAGATTATTAAAACGAAAATCATTCATAATAAATGAAAACAGATCCATATTCATTAATCCTTTACCTAAACTATCGTGCCTATCAACACGAGTGGCAAGCTCTTTTTTTGAATCATTTATATGCATCCCTTTTAGATATTTGAAACCTACAATTTCATCAAATTTTCTAAAAGTATCATCATAACCTTCTCTTGTACGAATTTCGTATCCAGCTGCCAAAGTGTGTGCTGTATCGAGACAAACACCAACACGACTTTTATCTTCTACCTTATCTATTATATGGGCAAGATGTTCAAATCTATAACCCAGATTGGTACCCTGACCAGCAGTATTCTCAAGCACAGCACAAACGCCCGAAGTTCTATCGAGTGCCATATTAATTGACTCAGCTATTCTGTTAAGACACTCTTCTTCTGAAATTTCATTAAGATGACTTCCTGGATGAAAATTAATTCTATTAATACCAAGTTGTTCACATCTTTGCATCTCATCCAAAAACGCTTGACGCGATTTATTCAAACCATCCTCTGTTGGGTTACCTAAATTAATAAGATAACTACTATGAGGTAAAATTTGATCTGCTGAAAAGCCATACTCTTCGCATCTCGATTTAAATTTTACAATATTCTCTTCTTTATAAGGAGATGCAACCCACTGACGCTGATTTTTTGTAAAAAAAGCGAAAGACTTTGCACCAATTGCATGTGCATTAGCTGGTGCATTTTCTACACCACCCGATGCGCTTACGTGTGCACCAACAAATTTCATAATATATCTATTTTTATTTCTTAGGAAGAGTTATTAAGAAACATAAACCTCCCTCAGATCTGTTTTTTGCCAAAATACTTCCCTTATGAAACAGTACAGCATTTTTCACAATCGATAATCCTAATCCAGAACCTCCACTGTTTCTGGTTCTGCCCTCATTTATTCTATAGAAACGTTCAAAAATTCTAACCAGATGTTTTTCTTCAATTCCTGTACCTGTATCATAAAATTCGATGAAGTATGTTTCATTATTATCACTAAAACAACGAACAATAATTTTAATATTGTTTCCTCCATATGCTATCGAGTTTTCTGCAAGATTTCTAAATATAGAATATAAAAGTGTTCTGCTTCCTTGAATTACAACCTCATCTGCCACGTCAATGATAAATTCATCATTCTTTTCATTTAGTTTTTCGTAAAGATCGGATTGTAAATCTTCTAACAAACCTCTTAGATTTACAGGTTCTAAATTAAATCTATCAGCTGCTTCTTCTATCTTAGTAAGCATACTAATATCTTGAATTAATTCCGAAAGCTGTATAGTTTGAGCATAGGCCCTATCCAGAAAATGTTTTACCCTTTCATTGTCGTTATCCTCATTTAATGAAATTATTGTTTCTAAATAACCTCTAATGCTTGTAACAGGTGTACGTAATTCATGAGCAATATTATTTGTCATCTCTTGCTTCAAAAGTCGTGTCTTCTCCGATTTTGTTATATCACTTATATAAAGTTCGAAACTCTCATCTTCAAAAACAATTACTCTTACATTAAACTGCTTTCCGCTTCTATCTATGCGTTTCGAAAACATATTATCTTTTCGAAAATCATTTTCAATATAGTCTACAATATCTCTAAAGGCTGAATCAAGAAATAGCTGTTCTACCTCTAAAGTTGGTTTATCTAGTATGATATTCAGAAATTGCAAAAAATGAGAATTTGTATATATTTTCTTCTTTTCTTTAGAGAAAATTGCAATACCCTCCTCTGAAAGTTGAAAATGCTGAAGCAACTTTTCACGTTCTGCAGCTAATTTAACTTTGTTTTCTTGAAGTAAATTGTAGTTCTCAACAATATCAGCACTCACCTCTCCCACTTCATCGTCTGTGAACTTAAAATTTCCAGGTATTGGCATACCATTTTTTAAACTAAGAGAAAACTCCCTTAATTCTCGTATCGATTTTGTAAATCTGTTTGTGAAATAGAGCATCATTAGTACACAGATTATAAAAAACAACAGAATAAAGTATACGAAACTATTCTCCGAATTAATAAATGAGCGAATTTTCACATCATAAGGAAGAGCCATTCTTATAAAAAAGCCCTCTCTATACTCCTTTGCAAAGTATAGGTATTCTATGTTATTACTATCTGAAGTACGTATATTTGAACCATATCCAAAACCAACAGCCTTTTGAATTTCTGGACGCTTCAGGTGGTTCTCCATTCCTTCTGATTCCAGCAAATTATCAAAAATCACCTTACCATCCCAATCAATGATAGTCAACCTTAATTCTGAGGGCATGTATTTTAACTGCTCTTCAATCTGGCTTGCTGCACTTTGAGGTGGTAGATTATTCTCTTGTAAAAAGTTGTAGATAATATCAGCATTATTCTCTAGTGTACGCTCAAGACTATTAGTACGTTCTTTTTTTATCTGATTCTGTTCAAATACTATTATACCCACTGTAAAGAGAGCTATTATTACAGAAAAATTTAAAAGTATGCGCCTTTTAAAAGAAAGTTTGTTATTCATTGGTTTTTATATTTTTATTTTTCTGTCACTTCATCTTCTGTATTTTGCTCCAAATTAAGGTAATAACCAAAACCCGACCGGTTTACTATAATTGCAGCATACTCTCCTAGCTTTTTTCTTAACCTGGTTATATGCACATCCACCGTTCTATCTAACACGTATTCATTTTCTCCCCAAACACTATTTAAAATTTCAGCGCGTGTAAGCACGTTTGGTGTAACCTGAGCTAATAATGATAAAATCTCAAATTCTTTTTTAGTTAATGAAATTTCTATATTATCAATTGTAACCCTATTTGTAGTTATATCTATAGTTAACCCCTTATAACTCCAATTTGTTTCGGTAGGTTGTTTAATAAGTGAGCTCCTTTTTATTAGAGCTCCAACTCTTGCAAGCACCTCCTTAACTGAAAAAGGTTTTGCAATATAATCGTCACCTCCTAATGAGAATCCTGTAAGAACATCATTCTCGGTGTTTTTTGCAGTCAAAAATATAATTGGTATATGGTTACCTTTCTTTCTAAGTATTTCGGCCATTTTGAAACCCGAAATACCATCCATCATAACATCCAGTATAATTAGTCGATGCACATCAGTAAGCTTCTCTAATGCCTCTTCACCAGAATTTGCAACATCAACAATATAACCATCTTTCTCAAGATTAAATTGAAGAATATCGCAAATATCCTTTTCATCATCAACAACTAAGATTCTATTCTCCATAATACTCATGCATTGAATATTGATTATTTGCTTTCATCACTATCTTTCTTTTCTGACTTTGAGGCTGAATCTACTTTTTTGCTCACTTTAACTACTTTATCGTGACGTATATCTTTACCTTCTATCAGATATACAGCCGATTCAGCA
>CAYZHS010000013.1:0-15136 GCA_964478295.1 uncultured Proteiniphilum sp.
AATGGCTGTAGAGTTCCAACTAAACGTTTGCACTCATTCCCCATTGATAAACAAAAGATAAATATAGCCTTTTGCGGACGATTTGAGGATTATAAAGGAATGGAAACACTCATTCCTGCTATAGAGGATATCGAGAATAGATTTCCAAGTCGATTCAATTTTTTTATCGTAGGTGATGGAACATATAAGAAACAACTCGAAAAACTTTCACAAAAGTATCAAAACGTTTTTCTCTATAATCCCATACCAAATATATCGGAGCTTTTCCATGCTTTCGATTATATTTTCATGCCATCGCATTTTGAAGGATTGGCCCTAATCTCTATCGAATCTTCCTTATCGGGAGTGCCTGTTATTGCTTCATATGCGCCTGGACTGGATGAAACACTTCCTGATAACTGGCCACTAAAATTTCATTTACAAAACCGGGAAGAGCTTTATGATATATTTGAAAAAATAAATAGTAACAGTTATGATATAGAGGGTCTTAGAAAGATAGCTTATGATTTTGCAGTTAATAATTTTTCTCTTCAGAGAATGATTAATTCATATACTATACTTTATAATAGAATGATATGAGCAAGTCGCGTAAGAATATATTATTTATGCTACACCTGCCTCCTCCAGTGCATGGTTCATCAATAGTAGGGGAGCTCGTGAAAGAGAGTAATTTAATAAATGAATACTTCGAGGGTAGATATATCAACCTTATACTCTCGCGTAATGTATATGAGAGTGGAAAAACCAATATGAAGAAATTAATTCGTTATACTGTAACTTGGTTTCACCTTTTAGGAAAACTCATACATCGTAAACCCAATTTATGTTATTACGCACTAACAACAACAGGAAGTGGTTTTCGCAAAGATGTTCTGCTCATTGCTTTATTGCGTCTCTTTCGTGTAAATATTATATATCATATACATAATAAAGGGGTTGCAGCGGCTGGCAAGGTTAAGTTTAATGATTTTCTATACCGGTTTGTATTTAAGAATAGCAGAGTAATCATTCTATCACAATTACTTTATAATGATATTGATAATTACGTACCCAAAAACAGAGTCTTCTGCTGTCCAAATGGAATAAAGGATTTCCAGCCTGACGCAGCATTCTTGGAGTTGTCTGAAAACAGACCTTTCAATATTTTATTTTTCTCTAACTTGATTGAAGATAAAGGTGTGTTTGTTTTAATAGAAGCTTGCTCTATTCTGAGGGATAAAGGATATGTCTTTCAATGTGATTTTGTAGGCGGGGAGGGTGATGTAAGTGCCGAAAGACTCTTATCTTTTGTAAAAGAAAAAGGATTGTTGGAGTATGTGAATTATTTAGGTAAACGATATGGAAAACTTAAAGATATGGTTTTCGAACAGGCCGATGTGTTTGTATTGCCAACTAGAAATGATTGTTTCCCTCTAACAATTTTGGAAGCAATGCAACATTCATTACCTGTTATTTCTACTCACCAAGGGGGCATACCTGATATTATTGAATCGGGCATTAATGGTTTTTTAATTGAAAAAAACAACGATTCAGGAGCATTGGCCGAAAAGATTGAATATTTGATATTAAATCCATCTGTAAGAAAGCAGCTTGGGTTAAATGGCAGAACCAAGTATGAGCAAAATTATACATTGCAAATTTTTGAGCAACGTATTTGCACTATTTTGTCTGAAGTAGTAGATAGATAGAATATAAGTATTAATAATTAATTAAGTAAAAAAAATGCTTGTAGAAGTATCAAAAGAAGAATACAGAAAAAATTTCCCTAATGATGCAAGTCCTTTTGTTAGTGAATCGTTTTTAGATCTTGTAAAAAGCAAGCAGGAAAAAATGATTCGTTTAATGAAGGTAGACGATTCTTCAATCGGCTTAATAGTGGGCTTAAAAGATAATGTTTTACACTCTCCATTTTCAGCACCATTTGGCGGATTTCATTACAATCATGAATTCATATTCTATAATCTGATTAAAGATTTTCTGTCTGACTTAAAGAGATATGTTGAATGTGTAGGGTTAAAAGAAATATCAATCACACTTCCACCAGATATATATCAGGTAAATATGAATGCTAAATTAGTAAATGCTTTTTTACAATTAGGGTATACTATGAAAACTCCAGATATAAACAACTGGGTGAATATAAAGGAGTTTGATGGTGTGTGGACTAAAAGTGTAGTAGCCCAAAACTGTCGTAAAGCAATTAAACATGGACTTAAATGGTCGGTAGTTTCCGAATTAAAAGATTATGAGGAGGCTTACGATTTGATTCGTAAGAATCGCGTGGAGCAGAAGCGTAATATATATATGACTTTAGAGGATATCTTAGAAGTAAAAACTGCTTTCCCTGTTGATTTTTTTCTTATTCGCGAAAAGGATGGTAACAGTGTGGGAGCTGCAATATTTTATAGAGGACACGAAAGGATTGTGCAGGGTGTATTTTTAGGTGACGATATGGAGAAACGAAATTTAGGAATAATGAACTATATGTATATGAATATCTATCAGTATTATAAAGATATGGGATTTGAATACATCGACTTGGGTACATCTAGTCTTGAAGGTGAGCCAAATGAGGGATTGATTCGTTTCAAAGAGATTCATAACTGCAAAACGTCTCTCCGGTTTACATTTACATGGAGACCATAGAGTTGACTATTAGGTTTGTATAAGAATAAAAAGAGGTGCTTTTATTATAAATAAATCAATAACTATGTTCCGAAAGTTTGAATTATATAATGGCTTACTTAAGGATCTTCCTCCCGAGAAGCAACTTATTACAACTTTAAATGCACATTCATTTAATACTGTAAGAAGAGATCCTGTTTTCTTTGAAGCTTTGCAGGCCAGTGATGTTTTACTGCCTGATGGAATAAGCGTTGTATTTGGCGCGAGATGGCTTCAAGGTAAAAAGTTAAAGAAGATTGCCGGAGATGATCTTTTTAAGTATGAGATGAAAAGGATTCAAGAAAAAGGAGGTACCTGCTTCTTTCTTGGAAGCACAGATTCAACCCTTTCACTAATAAAGAAGAGAGCAGAAAAAGAGTATCCTAGTATTCAGGTTCATACCTATTCACCTCCATTTAAAGCAGTATTCACTAAAGAGGAGAGTTTGAATATGATAGAGGTAGTTAATAGTGTTAGCCCCGATGTGCTATTTATAGGAATGACAGCACCGAAACAAGAGAAATGGGCATTTGAATATTACAAACATATAAATGCAGGTCATATTTGCTGTATTGGAGCAGTATTTGATTTTTATGCCGGCACTGTGCAACGTGCTCCTGCATGGATGATCTCTTCGGGGTTAGAATGGCTATACCGGCTTGTAATGGAGCCCAGGAGAATGTGGAAAAGGTATCTGATTGGAAATACACTTTTTGTAGCTGAGATTGTAAGAGAGAAAATATACCCTTTACAACAGAGTCCTGAGCAAAAAGTAATTTCATCGGAGGTCATTGAAATAGAAAGCAGTTAATTGACAACTTATTTTAAAAATCTTATTATCACAGCATATGGAATCAACTAATTCCGGAGTTAGAGTTTTCTTTCTTCTATTCGATTTGTTTTTATTAAATGTTTCAGCTTACATGGTCTTTCATAATAGTCCTATGTATAACTATGTCGATCTGCCAGAAAGAAACCTTTATATTCTACATGCTAATGTATCAGAACTATTTGCCTATATAATTTATTCTAAAAGAAATTATTTCTTCACCGATAAATATACAGACAGGGTGAAAGCCTTTGGTGTTAGGTTTATAATTTTACTTATCACTCTATTTATACTTGCAGAAGTTTTTCTTCCTGAAGGCTACCATAAAGGTTTTTTACTTGAATATACAGTCTTCTTTTTTGTAGTTAAAGTTACAGTGTTTTATTTTATCTATAAAGCACAACAGTATAGATATATAAATGGAAGTGCTTTTCATCGTGTTGCAATTCTTGGCATGGAAAACTCTAGTCAGCTTCTGGGGAGATTGATAAACAATAACCCCTCATTAGGTTTCAGGCTAGTAGGCTATATTTCTGATACGAAAAATTTGTTAGATTATGAGCCACTTGGGTCTCTTAAAGAGCTTTCTGAAGTCTCGGATAAATATAAAATTAATATGCTCTTTGTAACAAACCCAAAGTATTTCACTAAAAAAAACACCAAAGAGCTACTAACTCTGTGTAATGAAACAGGCATAAGATTGAGGTACATTCTTATGGATGGATATTGGAGTAAGCCAGTTAGCAGAAAGGTACAATCGGCAAGTCTTTTTGATATCTATAATCCACAAAAAATACCTCTCGATGATCTTACGCTGCGTATAACAAAAAGAGTTTTTGACATCTTATTCTCATCTGCTGTTATACTGTTTATTTTCAGTTGGTTGTTTCCTCTTATAGGGTTGATGATTAAAATAAACTCAAAAGGACCTGTGTTTTTTATTCAAGAGAGAACGGGGATAAACAACAAAACATTCAATTGCTTAAAATTCAGAACAATGACTGTCAATTCTGAATCAGACAGTAAGCAAGCAGAGATAAACGATTCGCGAATAACATCAATTGGTAAGTTTCTTCGGAAAACAAATATCGATGAGATGCCGCAATTTATTAATGTGTTTCTGGGCAACATGTCTGTTGTGGGACCACGACCACATATGCTTAAACATACAGATCAGTACTCAAAGTTAATAGAGCATTATAAAGTACGTCATTTTGTGAAGCCTGGTATTACCGGATGGGCGCAGGTGAATGGTTACAGAGGACTGACCGATGAACTTTGGAAGATGGAGAAAAGGGTGGAGTATGATATGGATTATCTGGAGCACTGGACATTCTTCTGGGACATTAGAATCATATTCATGACAATTTTTGGTAATAATGCTTATAAAAATGCAGGATAGTTTTTAATAAATAATAATAATATATGAAAAAAGTAGCTTTAATTACTGGCATCACCGGACAAGACGGCTCATTTTTAGCAGAACTATTAATAGAAAAAGGATATGAGGTTCATGGGTTACTTCGCAGATCTTCATCTTTCAACACTTCCAGAATTGAGCATCTCTATTTTGAGGAATGGGTGAAAGATATGAAAAAAGAGAGGCTTATAGAACTTCATTATGCTGATATGACCGACTCTAGTTCATTAATTCGCGTAATACAAGTACTACAGCCTCATGAAATATATAACTTAGCAGCACAGAGCCACGTGAAAGTGAGTTTTGATGTACCTGAATATACTGCAGAGACAGATGCGGTAGGAACTTTACGGTT
Source organism: uncultured Proteiniphilum sp. (assembly GCA_964478295.1). Taxonomy (GTDB): domain Bacteria; phylum Bacteroidota; class Bacteroidia; order Bacteroidales; family Dysgonomonadaceae; genus Proteiniphilum. Next base: position 5,269 of record CAYZHS010000013.1, read on the forward strand.
GTTGGAGGCTGTTCGTATACTTGGACTCGAAAAGAAAACACGTATATATCAAGCATCTACATCAGAGCTTTTTGGACTAGTGCAAGAGGTGCCACAAAAAGAAACCACACCTTTCTATCCACGTAGTCCATACGGTGTTGCCAAACTGTATGGTTACTGGATTACAAAGAACTATAGAGAATCTTATAATATGTTTGCTGTCAATGGTATTCTGTTTAATCATGAGAGTGAACGTCGCGGAGAAAATTTTGTAACTCGAAAGATTACTTTAGCAGTTGCAAGAATTGCAAATAACGAGCAGGATAAGTTATACTTAGGTAATTTAAGTGCCAGAAGAGATTGGGGCTATGCAAAAGACTATGTAGAGTGTATGTGGCTTATGCTTCAACATGATACACCTGAAGACTTTGTGGTTGCAACAGGTGAAATGCATACGGTGCGAGAGTTTTGTACGCTTGCATTTGCCGAAGCGGGAATTTCTATCCGTTGGGTAGGAGAGGGAGTAGAAGAAAAAGGAATTGATGTAAGTACCGGGAAAGTACTAGTGGAGGTAGATTCAAAATATTTTCGTCCTGCAGAAGTAGAGCAGCTGCTTGGCGATCCTACTAAAGCACGCGATTTACTTGGATGGAACCCAAGATCCACCTCATTTGAAGAGTTGGTCAGACTTATGGTACGTCACGATATATTGTTTGTTAAGCAGCAAAAAGCAAAAGAGTCTGTAATAATTGAGTGATGTTCCTTTAGCAAATACTGAATATAATTATGGGTTTAAAATAATACGATGAGAGGATGAATAAAGATAGTAAAATATATGTTGCAGGGCATAGCGGATTGGTTGGATCAGCCATCTGGAGAAATTTAATTTCCAAAGGATATAAAAACCTGGTAGGCAGATTACATGAAGAACTGGATCTGCTGGATAGCAATGCCGTGAAACGGTTTTTTGATGAAGAGAAGCCAAACTATGTAATTTTAGCGGCTGCTTTTGTAGGTGGAATCGTAGCTAATAATACTTATCGTGCCGATTTTATTTATAAAAACCTACAGATACAAAACAATGTAATCTTTGAAAGCTACAAACATAAAGTAAAGAAGTTGCTATTCCTCGGAAGCAGTTGTGTTTACCCTAAAGAAGCACCACAACCATTAAAAGAAGAGTATTTGCTCACCTCTCCTCTCGAATATACAAATGAGCCATATGCAATTGCAAAAATAGCTGGGTTAAAGATGTGTGAAAGTTTTAATATCCAGTATGATACTAATTTTATTTCTGTAATGCCTACTAATTTGTATGGTCCACATGATAATTTTGACCTGGAAAAGAGTCATGTGCTTCCTGCATTAATTAGAAAGATGCATCTCGCAAAATGTATGCAGGAAAATAATTGGAGCGGTATACAAAGAGATTTAAAGAGAAGATCACTAGATAGGATGAATGGAAAAAGTACTGTCGACGATTTTGTTTATACACTCAATAAATTCGGATTATTCTCAAATCACATCGAACTTTGGGGTTCTGGTAAACCTCTAAGAGAATTTCTTTGGAGTGATGATTTAGCTGATGCTTGTGTTTATATAATGGAAAGGGTGAATTTTAGAGACCTGGTAGATGATATCGAAGAGATCAGAAATACTCATATTAATATTGGAACCGGAGAGGAGGTAAGCATTAAGGAACTGGCTTACTTAGTGGCTGATATTATAGGATATAAAGGAAAAATAAAATTCAATACTTCAATGCCTGACGGTACAATGAGAAAACTAACCGATGTTTCAAAATTACAATCATTGGGTTGGCAGCATAAAGTGAATCTAGAAAAAGGAATTCAGCTAATGTATAAATGGTATACTGAAGATCAGAAAGAGAAAACATAATTCATTAATCTGTTTAATTATGGTAATAAACTCATTTAATTTTTTATTCTTTTTTATTCTTCTGTTTTTTATATACTATTTCCCATTAAAGAATAAAAAATCCGCCCAAAACTGGTGCTTACTCGTTTCAAGTTATGTTTTTTATGGCATAACAGACCTGAAAATGCTTCCGGTTTTATTGCTGGCAACCATTGTTTTCTATACGCTAGGTATTCTTATATACAGGAGTAAGCAGAAAGAAGCTTCACTGTTAACTACCCTTGGAGTATTAGCGGGTGTTGGCATGTTGGTCTATTTTAAATACCTGAACTTCTTTATCGATTCGTTCATAACGTTATATAAATCGTTGGGCTTAAATGCAAATGTAAACACATTAAAAATTATTTTCCCCCTGGGAATCAGCTTTTTTACTTTCAGGATGATAAGTTACCTTATTGAGATATATAGAGGTAAAATAGAGCCAACTACCAACTTTGTATCTTTTGCTGCCTATATAGCATTCTTTCCTACTCTTTTGGCTGGACCGATAGACAGGCCCAATGAATTTTTACCGCAATTAAATTCTGCCAGAAATTTCGATTATAATATGGCAATTGATGGTACACGTCAGATTCTTTGGGGTTTGTTTAAGAAAATGGTTATTGCAGACAATATGTCAATATTTCTGGGCGATGTATGGGGCGATATAGCTGCACATAATGCCACCACGCTGGTTGTTGCCGCACTTGTTTTTCCAATTCAGTTATATGCCGATTTTTCGGGATACTCTGATATGGCAATAGGTGTGGGTAAAATATTAGGGATACGTGTAGCAATAAATTTCCGATATCCATTTTTTGTGCGGAACGTGGCAGAATATTGGCGTGCATGGCATATGTCGCTTACATCGTGGGTTACAGACTATGTGTTTATGCCACTAAATGTTAGATTCAGGTCGTGGGGAAACAGGGGACTTATTCTGGCATTGATTATAAATATGATAATTATTGGTATATGGCATGGGGCAAACTGGACCTATGCTGCATTTGGATTATATCATGGTTTATTGTTTGTCCCAATAGTTTTTTCGGGTACTCTTGTTGGGAAGAAAAAATTAAAAGTAAATAGGTTGGGATTACCAGTATTTAGCGATCTTGTTAAAATGATTAGTACGTATCTGTTAGTATCGTTTGGACTAATTATTTTTAACTCGCAATCGCTTGGTCAAACTTTAGAGTTTATCAAAGGGCTGCTCAATTTTGCAAGTCCAACCTCTTTTACTGCAGAAGGTTTGCGACTTTTATTTCAATCATTATTCTTTGCTCTGATTATGTTTATTGCTGAATGGAAACAGCGCGACAAAGAGTATGCTTTGCAAATAGACTCATTGGTTCCTCAAAAAATTGCTCGTTATGCAATCTATTGGGTAATATTAATTCTTGTGGTTCTTTTTAGTGGTGAGGAGCAACAATTTATATATATGCAATTCTAATTCTTATGAAGAAATATATAATAGAGATTTTGTTTTATTTTCTACTTCCTGCATTATTAATTGCAGTTGTTGCAGAGTATTCATTAAGAAAAATTCCTAACGACTATGCATACAAAAATCAATGGCTAACTAAAAACAGTAAAGATGTTGAGGTTCTTGCATTAGGTGCTTCAACAGTAATGTATGATATTAATCCAGAATACTTTAGCAAGATAGGGTTTAATGCAGCCCATCTTTCTCAGACTTTGAAATATGACCATTTTATTTTTAATAAATTTATTGATAAAATGCCATCACTCGAATATGTTATTTTAGGTATCGATTTTTGGTCGCCATTTGGTGATATAGAAGATAGTCCGGAATGGTGGAGAGTGAAGTTTTACAACATACATTATGGGGGTAACTTTTATAGATGGGAAGGAAAATATAATTATGAACTCTATTTTAGAAATGTTGAAACATTTAAAACAGCTGCCAGTGGGCTTTTAAGTATAATTGGATTAAAGAGTGAGAGTCGTCGCACAGTTAACGATTTAGGCTACGGCGCTAATTATACTAAAGAAAATAGACAACCCAACTGGGATAACGGAGTATTTGAAGCAAGTAGGCACAATGGTTTGATAGAGAGTGCAGTAAAAAATAATCTTGTTGCTCTGAATAAAAACTATGTTGAAGATATAATCATAGAGAGCAAGAAGAGAGATATTAAGGTTATATTAATCAATTTGCCCATGTATTCTTCTTATAGAAACACTCTTAAAGTGGAGTATCTTAATATTAAAAGAGAGTTCTGCGCCTCTTTGGCTCAACAGTATGACAATGTTTTATACTACGACTTCTCAGCTAGTGAATGCTTTACCGAAAATGATTTTTACGATGCAAATCATCTTAATGATATTGGAACAAAGAAATTCACTTTAATGCTAGATAGTATAATTAATAATCAATAGTTAGAATGATGATAAGCAAATTCAATACTCTCAAAAATAATCTTAAAAGAGATCTTACTTCTCTGCCTACTGTTAAGGTGGCTCTTTTAGGAGATACAGCAACTCAGTTTCTTGCAACATCCATCAAGGGTGTTGGTGCAGAAAGAGGTTTTAATATTGAAATGTTTGAGGCAGATTATAGTCAGATAGAGCGCCAGTTACTTGACACTACCTCAGAGTTGTATGAGTTTAATGCAGATTATATTGTAGTATTTCAGTCCACACACAAACTTCTTTCAACATACAACAATATGCCTATAGAAAAGCAACATTTATTGGCTGATATGAGGCTTGATTTTGTAAGAGGTATTTCTGATATGGTAAAGTCGCGACTGATATATTATAATTATCCTGAAATTGATGACACTGTTTATGGTAGTTTTGCTAATAGGGTAGAAAGCTCTTTTACACACCAGGTTAGAAAACTCAATTATCAATTGATGGATTTAAGTATCAAAAATCCCAATCTGTTTATTTGTGATATTTCGTCGCTGCAAAATAAACTTGGTCGCGATGCTATGTTTCACCCCGCAGTATATATAGGAAGTGAGATGGTATTGTCGATAGACGCACTGCCATATGTTGCATCGCGCACGATGGATATTATATCTGCTATCCAGGGAAAATTTAATAAATGCTTGATTCTCGACCTGGACAATACTTTATGGGGAGGTATTGTTGGAGATGATGGCTATGAGAAGTTAGAGCTAGGTCACGAACTTGGTATTGGTAAAGCGTTTACAGAGTTTCAGCAATGGGTGTTAAAACTGAAGAACAGAGGTGTAATTATTGCTGTTTGCTCAAAAAACAATGAGGAAACTGCCAAAGAGCCTTTTAAGAAACATCCCGAAATGGCGATAAGATTAGATGATATAGCAGTTTTTATTGCTAATTGGGAAAATAAAGCAGATAATATCCGTCGTATACAATCTATTCTTAATATTGGTTTTGATTCGATGGTATTTCTTGATGACAACCCATTTGAAAGAAATATAGTTAGAGAAAACATACCCGATATAACTGTTCCTGAATTACCCGAAGATCCAGCTCAATATCTAGAGTTTCTATATGAGTTGAATCTGTTTGAAACAGCAACCATATCAAGTAACGATGCCGACAGAACCAAGCAATATCAGATTGAAGCAGAAAGAACAGCTACTCAAATGAGTTTTACAAACGAAGCTGATTTTCTAAAAAGTCTTGATATGCAATCAGAGGTTCGTCGGTTTAACAGCTTTAATACACCACGTGTATCTCAACTATCACAACGAAGCAATCAATTTAATTTGCGAACTGTTAGATATACTGAAGCAGATATCGAAAGAATGTCTAAAGATGAAGATTATCACACATTTAGCTTTACGCTTTCAGATAAATTTGGTGATAACGGATTAATATGTGTGGTAATTCTTAAGAAAAAAGATAACGAAACTGCCTTTATAGATACTTGGTTTATGAGTTGTAGGGTTTTAAAGCGAGGAATGGAGAATTTTACACTAAATACAATTGTAGATTATGCACTAAGCAAGGGGTTTAAGAGATTAGTAGGAGAGTATATCTCAACACCCAAAAATAGTATGGTAAAAGATCATTATACTCAGTTAGGATTCAGCAAAACAGAAGATATGACATATAATTATTTCAATCTCGATTTAGATAAATATGAAGTAAAAGAGAGTTATATAAAAGCTATTTAAAATAATAATATTATTAGCAATGGAAAAAATATTAAGCGAAGTGGAGAATATATTCAGAGATATACTAGACAACGAGAATATAAAACTAACTAGAGAAACTACAGCAAAAGATGTAGATGGATGGGATTCTCTTACACATATACAGTTGATTGTAGCCATAGAGAAAAAATACAGTATTAAGTTCTCTTCAAAGGAGATTTTGTCTTGGAAGAACGTTGGGGAGCTATTAGATAGTTTATCTCAAAAAGTGCAAGTTTAAATCCTTTTTTTATTTCAGTATAAGAGAAAAAATTTAAATAGTGATTTAAAGATTATGGAATATAGGAAGATTGTTGATGTTGAATTCAGAGAATTCACTCGTGAAGTGCTGGAAAAAACTTGGGAATGGCTGAGTGATCCAGAGATTAAAGAGTTGACTTCCACTCCTGATTTCGACAGAGAGTCGAGTGAGAAATGGTTTGAGAGTCTAAAAAACAGAAACGATTATATCATGAGATCTATGTGGCACAAAGATAAATTAATAGGTGTATTTGGACTAAAAAACATAAATGGCAAAGAAGGTGAAACTGTAGGGTATATAGGTGACAAAGAGTATTGGGGTAAAACAGTTGGTGTTCAAGCTTTGGAGTATTTAATAGAATATGGCAGGTCTCTAAAACTAGAGTCGCTATATTCGGTAGTTCTTAAAACAAATATCAGTTCTTATAAATTAAACAGAAGATTGGGTTTTGAAAAAGAGGGTGATAAGGATGAAAACCATTTTCTTTTACGACTTTATCTGTAATTTCATCTGTAGTTACAATTATAACAAGACAACAACCGAATATTATGGCAACAGAAAATATATATTCAATTCAAAAACCGAGAAATACAAGTATTGATATTCTCAAATTTTTTGCTGCAATTTTAATTACAAATTCTCATATGGATTCACTATATGTTGCACCTTTTGAACAATTGGCAACAGGTGGCTCTTTTGGTAATGCACTATTCTTTTTTTCTTCTGGCTTTACATTGTTTTTAGGCAGACACGGAGATTTTGACGATTGGTACAAACGTCGTATCAATCGTATTTATCCTACAGTTTTTGCGTGGGCCATTCTTTCTGCTGCCATTTTTGGCAATAACAGCAATATGGTAGAAGTGCTTTTGTTTGGTGGTGGTTGGTTTGTTTCTTGTATAATGCTCTACTATATAGTGCTATATTTTATACGTAAATATGCAATAGAAAAGTTGCTGTATGTTTTTATACTAAGTGCGATAATTGTTATTTTAGTTTATGCATATTGCGTGGTTACAGGTGATTTTATGGATGGAAATGATCCATTTGACCGAACAAAATGGATAACAGGACCAACCTATTTTAAATGGATATATTATTTTCTGTTTATGCTGATGGGGGCAATGTTTGGTATTTCTGAAAGGTTGCGGAACTATAATTTTTGGTCTGATTTAATGAAACTAGGTTTAAGTGTTGCTCTTTTTTATTTACCATTCTATTTAGCTAAAAATAATGAGTTCTTTTTCACTTTTCAGATTATAGCTTTAATACCTCTGTTAAGTGTTGTATACTACTTTTATAAAATTTGTAATAACAATTTATTAATAACAATTTATAATAATCAATATTCAGGCGCTGTTATTAAAACTATTGGAGGTTTGTGTTTAGAAATATATTTAGTACAAAATGTATTATTTACCGACAAAATGAATGGAATATTTCCTGCTAATATTTTACTGATGTTTTTAATTATATTTGTTGTGGCTTATATATTACGCTGTACTTCTAGAATATTCGCTCAAACTTTTAGAGATGGCGACTACAACTGGAGTGAAGTAATAAAAGTGTATTGATTTACTGAAAATAACACTTAATGGTCTTACATCACTCTTACATCACTCTTACCTTGCTCTTATATTGCTCTTATAATCCTCTTTAATAAAGGAGCGAGATAAAGGGTAGGTGAACCTAAAGTATAATTATAGTGTTAGTAACATACTAGATTAACTTTTACTGTAATACTTAAAAAGAAAATACAATATTAAAGTTTAAGATATGGAAACTACTAAATTAAGGAATTCAACAATAAAATAGATGGTTTTATTGATGAACTGCTCCCAGAACTTGAGGAGATATATAAAGATATACATAGAAATCCTGAGTTATCGATGCAAGAATTTCGTACTGCTAAAATTGCAGCTGATTATTTAACCAAATATCATTACGAAGTTTCCACAGGTATTGGGGTAACTGGTGTGGTGGGGCTAATGAAGAATGGAGAAGGACCAACAGTGATGCTTAGAGCTGATATGGATGCACTTCCTGTTGCAGAGGCTACAGGGTTGCCTTACGCAAGTACAACAGTAGCAAGAAATGAAGAAGGAATAGAGGTTGGTGTGTCGCACGTATGCGGTCACGACCTCCATGTAACATGGTTAATGGGTGCTGCACGGGTATTTTCTGAGCACAAAGATGAGTGGAATGGTACTTTATTAGCTGTATTTCAACCAGGCGAAGAAGTTGGCCGTGGAGCTCAATCTATGATAGATGATGGCATAATGGAAAATTTTCCTAAACCGGATATCATTCTTGCACAGCATGTAATGGTTGGTGAGTCTGGCACGGTTGGATATCGAAGCGGTGCTGTACTATCGGCAGGCGATAGCCTTAAAGTTAAGATTTTTGGTCGTGGCTCTCATGGCTCACAACCGCAAACATCTATTGACCCCGTGATTATGGCTGCTGCTACCACCATGCGCTTGCAAACAATTGTTTCCCGTGAAATAGCACCAAAAGAAAATGCTGTGCTAACTATAGGTGCATTACAGGCTGGCACTAAAGAAAATATTATTCCTGAAGATGCCACCTTAAAATTAAATATTCGCACTTTTGATGATAGTGTGAGAGATCACATCCTTTCGGCGGTTAAGCGAATCTGTTGTGCCGAATGTGCTGCATCTAATGCGCCGAGAGACCCTGAGTTTACCGCGTTGGACAGCTACCCGGTAACAGTAAATGATAAAACATCCACAAATAAAGTGGCCGAAGCTTTCCACTCGCAGTTTGGCGATAAAGCATATGAAGCACAACCTGCTTCTGCAAGTGAAGATTTTAGTGTTTTCGGAAGAAATTGGAATGTGCCTTATGTTTTTTGGTTTGTAGGTGGAACAGATCCAAAAATCTATCTGGAAGCCCAAAAACAGAATCAGATAAATTCTATCCCCAGTAATCACTCACCTAAGTTTGCCCCGGTTTTGAATCCTACTTTAAAAACCGGGTTACAGGCAATGATAACTGCTGCTTTAGTTTGGTTAGATTAAATCACTTCAATATGAAGTCGTAATGGATAAATTGTATTCGCTATTCAATTTTCTTGATATCGCAGGTACTTTTGTTTTTGCTATAAGTGGAGCAACTGCTGCTAAGCAGCGGGGTATGGATATGTTTGGAATTTTTGCTATAGCATTTACAGTTGCTTGTGGAGGTGGAATTATTCGCGACCTTTCTATTGGAGCGATTCCTCCAGCAGGATTAACAAACTGGCATTACCTTGTAGCGGCATTTACAGCTACAGTAATCACAATTGGTCTATTCCCTTTTGTGCAACGCCTTAATCGACCCGTGCTTCTTTTTGATGCATTAGGGTTATCTTTATTTGCAGTAACTGGTGCGCAAAAAAGTCTAGCTTTTGGTCACAATGCAGAAGTAGCAGTTCTTTTGGGAGTCACCACAGCCGTTGGAGGTGGGGTGTTGCGTGATATTTTACTCAATCGTGTCCCGGTAATATTACAAAAAGAAATTTATGCATCTGCAGCGCTTATTGGAGCCTTAA
>CAYZHS010000013.1:15236-17194 GCA_964478295.1 uncultured Proteiniphilum sp.
CCGGTAATATTACAAAAAGAAATTTATGCATCTGCAGCGCTTATTGGAGCCTTAATAGTAGTTTTGGGAGATTATTTCAAATGGCTGTCAAGCGACTGGAACTCACTAATTGCTTTAATTGTCTGCTTAGGGTTACGTTTACTTGCGTTGCATTATCACTGGAACCTGCCGGTTTATTCAAATAATAAAAATATCAACAAATGATTAAAGAATCCACACTCAACCAAAGCTTTCTTGACAATTCACCTGTTTCTAAATCTTATCTTCGAAATAAACAATTTTGTAAACTCAATATCCTTTACAATAAATATTTGCAATCATGATAAATTCAGTTGGATACAAAGGGAATGATAAATTATTATTTGGTATAATTCTTGGCGTTTTAGCGTTTTGGCTATTTGCGCAAACCACATTAAATATCAATGTTGATATGGCAAAAGACCTCAACATGGATGTATCTATGATGAACATTGCGGTATCTGTTACAGCACTGTTCTCAGGAATATTTATAGTGGTATTTGGAGGGTTGGCCGATAAAATTGGTAGAGTGAAAATGATTCGCATCGGGTTTTATTTTAGTATAATAGGCTCAGTACTGGTAGGACTCACACCTACAGGTAGTGCTGCTGATGCGGTTTTAATAGGGGGGCGCATTTTTCAAGGATTATCTGCTGCTGCAATTATGCCAGCAAGTTTGGCATTGGTAAAAGCTTATTGGGAAGGTAAAGAACGGCAGCGTGCAATTTCATTGTGGTCTATGGGGTCGTGGGGTGGTTCTGGTTTTGCTGCTCTCTTTGGCGGACTGATGATTAATGTAGGCTGGCGATGGATTTTCTTTGCCGCTGCTGCCATATCTGTAGTGGGACTGTTATTGATAAAAGGTACACCGGAAAGTAAGGCAGAACGTAAAGAACATAATAAAAAGGATTATGCTGGAATCATAACATTTATGCTAGCAATGATTGCCTTGCAATTATTAGTTACAAAAGGTGTTGAATTGGGTTTAACCAGTTTTACCGGCATTGCATTAATTGCTGCCACACTCCTTTTTTCAATCTTATTTATTTATATTGAGAATAAAGAAAAGAATGCTTTTATAGATTTTAAGTTGTTTAACAACATGATTTTTACTGGTGCTACTATCTCTAATTTATTGCTCAATGGTACTGCCGGGATGTTAATCGTATCACTAATGCTTTTACAGGTTGGTGGAAACCTTTCTGCACAAGAAGCGGGAATGCTCACGTTAGGTTATGCCATTGCCATTGTATTATTCATCCGTTTGGGTGAAAAACTGTTACAGCGGTTTGGAGCACGTAAACCTATGATTTGGGGTTCGCTAATAGTTGGCCTTGCTATTATCCTTCTCATGTTTACCAATGTAATGACCGGTACATATAAAATACTCGCAATAATAGCTTACACATTGTTTGGGGTAGGTTTAGCGTTTTATGCTACTCCATCAACCGATGCTGCATTATCTAATTTGCCGGATAATCAGGCTGGAGCTGGTTCGGGGATATATAAAATGGCATCTTCAATTGGTGCTGCACTTGGTGTTGCCATCTCTGCCGGTGTTTTTGCTGCATTTAATGTAGGTGAACATATTCTATGGTTAGATGGTGTACTTACCTTTGTGGGGCGTCAGGACAATATAGTGGCACGTCAGGCAGCTATAATAGGCTTGGGTGTAAACCTACTGATGATTGTTATGGCAATTATCTTTATTATGATCACAATACCCAAATCATCAGGAAAAGCCAATGATTGATTAATTATTTCAAACCAATTTGTTTGTTAACCTGTTGAAAATTAATGTCTAATTTGTGTGCAATGTTTGCAAATTGTATGACAAAAAAAAGAGGCTACAACTTTGATATTGTTGTAACCTCTTCTTAATCAATGTAGCGAGAGGGGGGCATGATCCCCCGACCTCATGATTATGAATCATGCGCTCT